>NZ_JAUQTX010000238.1:0-10174 GCF_059803775.1 Azospirillum sp. UFLA03-27
CCTCTATGTGTGGCTGCTCATCGCTTCGGCGGTGCTGAGCTGGCTGGTGGCCTTCAACGTCGTCAACACCCGCAACCGCGCGGTCTATGTCATCGGCGACTTCCTCTACCGCGTCACCGAACCGGTCCTGCGCCCGATCCGCCGCGTCCTGCCGAACATGGGCGGCCTGGACCTGTCGCCGATCGCGCTGATCCTGCTGATCTTCTTCATCCGCAACCTGATGGCGGAATACTGGCCGCGCTTCTGATGGCGGTACCGTTTGAGGCCGTGCCCTTCGAGGCGGTGGCGGACGGCGTCCGGCTGGCGCTGCGGGTGACGCCCAAGGCGTCGCGCAACGCCATCGCCGGGCTGGCCGCTACGGCGTCCGGAGGAACGGCCCTGAAGGTGACCGTCACCGCCGTGCCGGAGAACGGCAAGGCGAACGAGGCGGTGGTGAAGCTGCTGGCCAAGGCGTGGAAACTGCCCAAGACCAGCCTGACGGTGGTGGCCGGCGCCACCGACCGGAACAAGATTGTCCATGTGGCCGGCGATCCGGCCGACCTGATGCGCCGGCTGACGGCGCTGGTGGAAACCGCGACCGGCGACCCGGTGAGCAGCAACGGTGGGAAGAGCGATGGCTGAGGCGAAGATCATCGACGGCAAGGCGTTCGCCGCGGGGCTGCGCGCCCGCGTGGCGGAGGGTGTGGCCGCGCTCAAGGCCAGCCACGGCGTCACCCCCGGCCTCGCCGTCGTGCTGGTGGGCGAGGATCCGGCGAGCCAGGTCTATGTCCGGTCCAAGGAAAAGGCCCTGGCCGACCTCGGCATGAACAGCTTCGACCATCATATGCCCGCCGATCTCGGCGAGGCGGAGCTGCTGGCCCTGATCGATCGGCTGAACGCCGACCCGGCGGTGCACGGCATCCTGGTCCAGCTTCCCCTGCCGAGGCACATCGACACCCAAAAGGTTCTGGCCCGCATCGTCCCGGAAAAGGATGCGGACGGCTTCCACGTCGTCAACGCCGGCCTGCTGGCGACCGGCAGCCCCGGCGCCATCGTGCCCTGCACGCCGCTGGGCAGCCTGCTGCTGCTCCGCGACACGCTGGGCGCCGACCTGAAGGGCAAGCGGGCGCTGGTGCTGGGCCGCTCCAACATCGTCGGCAAGCCGATGGCGCAGCTTCTGCTCCAGCAGGACTGCACGGTCACCGTCGCCCATTCCCGCACCCAGGACCTGCCCGGCGAATGCCGGCGCGCCGACATCCTGGTCGCCGCGGTGGGCCGTCCGGAGATGGTGCGCGGCGACTGGATCAAGCCGGGCGCCGTGGTCATCGACGTCGGCATCAACCGCGTGCCGCACCCGACCGAGCCGGGCAAGACCAAGCTGGTCGGCGACGTCGCCTACGACGAGGCGGTCAAGGTCGCCGGCGCCATCACCCCGGTGCCGGGCGGCGTCGGGCCGATGACCATCGCCTGCCTGATGCTCAACACGCTGGCCGCCGCCTGCCGCGCCGCCGGCGCGCCGGTCCCGGCCGAGGCTCTTGCATGATCACGGTCCACGCCCGGGTGGGCGGCCGCGTGGTCGAGCAGCCGCTCGCCCTTGGCGAGCCGCTGCCGCCCAACACGGTGTGGATCGATCTTCTCCGCCCCGATGAGGCGGAGCGCGCGCATGTCGGCGCCGTCACCGGCTGCGACCTGCCGACGCGCGAGGAAATGAAGGAAATCGAAGCGTCGAGCCAGCTCTACACCGAAGGGGAGGCCGTCTACCTCACCTCCTCGGTGATCGCGCGGGCCGATTCGCCGATGCCGGAGCAGGGCGAGGTCACCTTCGTCCTGACCCCCCGGCACATGATCACGGTGCGCTTCACCGAGCCGCGCTCCGTCGCCACCTTCGCCGCGCGGACCAGCCGCCAGCCGGAGCTTCTGGCCAGCGCGGAGGACGCGCTTCTGGGCATCCTCGACGCGGTGATCGACCGGGTGGCCGACGTGCTGGAGCTGATCGGCGCCCGCATCGATGGGCTCTCCGCGCGCATCTTCACCGACTCGCTGAACAGCAAAGGGGTCGGAAGCTCCAAGAAGCCGGACGAGCTGCAGGATGTGCTGCGCGGCATCGGACGGGCCGGCGACCTGACGCACAAGGTGCGCGACAGCCTCGCCGGGCTGGACCGGCTGGTCGCCTTCCTCTCCTCCGTCGCCGCCGGGCGGCTGACCAAGGAGCAGAAAGCCGCGCTGAAGACCCTGACGCGCGACCTGCGGTCCCTGAACGAGCACGCCGGCTTCCTGGCGCATGAGGCGAACTTCCTGCTCGACGCCACGCTCGGCCTGATCAACATCGAGCAGAACGCGATCATCAAGATCTTCTCGGTCGTCTCCGTGGCGCTGATGCCGCCGACCCTGATCGCGTCGGCCTACGGCATGAACTTCCACCACATGCCCGAGCTGGACTGGGACTTCGGCTATCCCATGGCCATCGTGATGATGGTGCTGTCCGCCGTCGTGCCGCTCTGGTACTTCCGCCGCCGCGGGTGGCTTTAACAAGAAAAGGGAACCGCCGATGATCGTCCTGTCCGATGCCGCGCTCGACGCGCTCCTCGTCCAGGACGTTCCCTACGGCGATCTGACCACCGACTCGCTGGGCATCGCCGCCGCCCCGGCGCGCATCCGGTTCACGGCGCGCGGCGCCATGGTGCTGGCCGGGACGGAGGAAGCCGCCCGCCTGATCGGGAAGGCCGGCGGCACGGTGACCTCTTTCCGGCCCAGCGGCACGGCGGTGGAGGCCGGAGCGCCCTTCCTGGAGGGGCATGGCCCGGCGGGCGCCCTGCACCGCGGCTGGAAGGTGGCGCAGACGCTGGTCGAATACGCCTCCGGAATCGCCTCCCGGGCTCGCCGCATCGTCGAGGCCGCCCCCGGGGTGACGGTCGCCTGCACCCGCAAGAATTTTCCCGGTGCCAAGGACCTGTCGGTCAAGGCGGTGCTGGCCGGCGGGGCGGTGATGCACCGGCTGGGCCTGTCGGAAACGATCCTGGTCTTCGCCGAACACCGCGCCTTTCTGTCCGGCCCGCCCGAGGCGTGGATCGCCGATCTGCGCCGCCGGGCGCCGGAAAAGAAGATCGTGGTGGAGGTCGACACGGTGGCGGACGCCATCGCCTTCGCCCGGGCCGGGGCCGACGTGCTGCAACTGGAGAAACGCCCGCCCGAGGAGGCCCGCGCCGTGGTCGAGGCGACGCGCGGCCTGCCGCGCCCGCCGGTCGTCGCCGCGGCGGGCGGCGTGACGGAGGACAATGCGGCGGCCTACGCCGCCGCCGGTTGCCCGCTGCTGGTCACCACCGCCCCCTTCTTCGGGCGCCCGGCGGATGTGAAGGTGGTTCTGGAACCGGCCTGACGCGCTCCGTGCGCGCTTAGATCAGCGGTCGCGGTTCGGGGCGATCTGGTCCACGCGGTGGGCGAAATCGACGTCGGCCTGGGTCAGGCCGTCGGCGCTGCGGGTGCACAGGATGATCTCCACCCGGCCCATGTCGTTGAACCATTCCGGATGATGGTTCACCCGCTCCGCCAGCAGGGCGACCTGGCTCATGAAGCCCCAGGCGGCGGGGAAGTCGGGGAAATGGTAGGTTTTGCGGATCGCGTCGCGCTCCAGCACCTCCGCCCAGCCATGCAGTTCCTTCAGCGCGGTCTGCCGCTTGGCACCCACCAGCTTGTCCGACATTCCTTCCCCCGTTGTTGGTTGGCCTGTGCTTGGTTGGCCTGTGCAAGGCGTAACGGACACGGATCGATTGTGGATCAAATCGCTGTTCCGGTCCGTCTTCCGGTTTAGCGCCGCTTGGCCTGGGCGGCAAGCAACGCTACCTTCCCCCTATGATGCGCAAACCGGCACACACCCACAGCGTTCCCCCCTCCACCCCCGACCTCGAGCGGATGGCCGAGGACGCGCTGGAGACGATTCCGCGGGAACTCCTGGCCCCGATCGCCAATCTGTCGATCCATGTCGAGGATTTCCCCGACGAGGAGACCGAGCGCGAGATGGAGCTGGAAAGCCCCTTCGACCTGCTCGGCCTCTATCGGGGCGTCGATATGACGCGGCAGAGCGTCGCGGACCTGCGCAGCGGGCCGGACATGATCTTCCTCTACCGCCGCCCGATCCTGGACTACTGGTGCGAGACGGGCGAGGACCTGTTCGCCATCGTCCGCCACGTCCTGATCCACGAGATCGGCCACCATTTCGGCCTGTCGGACGAGGACATGGAGCGCATCGAGGCCATGGAGGGGTGAGTCACCCGTTCAGAGCCTCGTCCACGCGGCGGCGCAGGGCGGGCACCAGTTCCGCGTCGAACCAGGGGTTCTTCTTCAGCCAGGCGGTGTTGCGCCAGCTCGGGTGGGGGAGGGGCAGGAACTCCGGCAGGTAATCCCGCCACGCCGCCACCGTGTCGGTCATCGTCCGCCGGCGGCGGTTTCCCAGATAGTGGGCCTGGGCGTAGCTGCCGACCAGCAGGGTCAGCCGAACCCCGGTCAGGGCGGCGCGCAGCGGCGGGTGCCAGAGCGGCGCGCATTCCGGTCGCGGCGGGTAGTCGCCGCCCTTCGGCGCCGTGCCGGGGTAGCAGAGCCCCATGGGGACGATGGCGATCCGGCTCTCGTCGTAGAAGGCCGCGCGGTCCATGGCCAGCCACTGGCGCAGCCGGTCGCCGGACGGATCGTTCCAGGGGATGCCGCTGGCGTGCACCCGCGCGCCCGGCGCCTGCCCGACGATCAGCAGGCGGGCGGACGGGCTGCCGCGCAGCACCGGGCGGCAGCCGTGCGGCAACACCCCCGCGCACAGCCGGCAGGCGCGGGCCTGTTCGAACAGTTTCTCAAGATCGCCGCTCAAAGGCTCAGCAACCCGCTCACGAAGGCCGGGACCAGCTCGGTCGCCGGGCCGTTGACGGAGTCCGCGAACAGGCTGGCGCCCGCCGACGGCTCCAGGTTCAGCTCCAGCGTCAGGGCGCCGGCGTTGCGCGCCTCGGCCACGAAGCCGGCGGCGGGATAGACGTTGCCGGAGGTGCCGATGGAGACGAACAGGTCGCAGGCGCCCAGCGCGCGGTAGATCCGCTCCATCTGGTAGGGCATCTCGCCGAACCACACCACGTCGGGGCGCATGCCGCCCTTGCGGGCGCAGGACGGGCAGACGTCCTCCACCGACAGGTCGCCGGCCCAGTGTTCCACCTTGCTGCGGCAATGGCGGCAGAAGACCGCGTTCAGCTCCCCATGCATGTGGATCAGCGTGTGCGACCCGGCGCGCTCGTGCAGGTCGTCGATGTTCTGGGTGACCAGCAGCAGGTCGCCTTTCCAGCGCCGCTCCAACTCGGCCAGAGCGGCATGGGCGGCGTTCGGCTGCACCGCGGGGTCGCGCAGGCCGCGCCGCCGGTCGTTGTAGAAGCGGTGGACCAGCACCGGGTCGCGGGCGAAGCCCTCCGGCGTGGCGACGTCCTCCAGATCGACCTTGGCCCAGATGCCGTCGGCGCAGCGGAAGGTGTCCAGGCCGGATTCCTTGGAAATGCCGGCCCCGGTCAGGAGGACGATGGAGTCGGTCGGCTTCAGATGATTGGCGATGGTCGTGATGGCGGCGGTCATATTGGCGGCGGTCATATTGGCGAGGGTCATGGCGCCCTGGCGGGTTCGGGGAACGGCTGCTAGATCTCGGGCCGGGAAAGGCACAGGCGGAAAGCAGAGAGGAGGAGGCCGGGATGGTCAAGGTCCTGTTCGTGTGTACGGGCAACATCTGCCGGTCGCCCACCGCGGAAGGTGTGTTCCGCGACCGGGTTCGGCAAGCCGGTTTGGAAAGCCAGATCGGCATCGATTCGGCGGGCACCCACAGCTATCATGTGGGGGAGGCGCCCGACCCGCGCAGCCAGCGCGCCGCCAAGGCCCGCGGGGTGGACCTGTCGGACCTGCGCGCTCGCAAGGTGACCGGGGCGGACTTCGCCGACTTCGATTACGTCCTGGCGATGGACGGCGGGCATCTGGCGCAGTTGCGGCGCATGGCCCCGCCGGACAGCAGGGCGACGGTCGCCCTGTTCCTCGATTACGCTCTTGACGCACCGAAGCGCGAGGTGCCCGACCCCTATTACGGCGAGGGGCTGCACTTCAACGAGGTGCTGGACCTCTGCGAGGCCGGGGCCGTGGGGCTGTTGGAGGCGATCCGGCGGGACCGGCTGTAAACCGCGACCTTCACCGCCAGAGAGACTTCCGCGCTTCGGTGACGGCATCGTAGCGGGTGATGCCGATGTCCCGCAGTTCGTAGTCGGAGAGGGAGAGCAGGGCATCGCGCTGGCGGCGCTCCTCCCGGAAGCGGGCGATCCAAGCCAGCAGTGTGTGAAGGCGGCGGGCCGGTGACGGCGCGGTGCGGGGGAGGACGTGCAGGGTCATGGTGACCTCCGGCGGGTGCGATGGAAGCACCAGCATCCGGCCGTCCCCGCCGCTCCGGCAAACGGGACCTTTTCATCGTCGGGTGAGCGAATTTCACCCGAAGCGGGTCACCCTCCCTGGGCGAACTCCGCCCGCATCCAGGCGCGGAAGGCGGCGACCTCCGGGCGGCGCAGGCTGTCCTGGGCGGTGACCAGCCAATAGGCGCTTTTCGCGCGCAGGCGCGGCCCCATCACCTCGACCAGCTGGCCGGACGCCAGCTCCGGGTCGACGGTCGGACGCCGCCCGATGATGACGCCCAGCCCGCGCACCGCGGCGTCCACCGCCATGTGGATCGCGTCCAGCCGCAACCCGCGCTTCAGCCCGTCGTCCAGCGCCGACGGCGGCAGGCCCGCGGCCTCGGCCCAGGCGGTCCAGTCCTCCGACACGTCGGCGACGTGGAGCAGTGGGACGGAGGCGAGATCGGCAGGGCAGGCGATGCGCGCCGCCAGGGTGGGGGCGGCCACCGGGACGAGGTCCTCCTCCATCAGCTTCAGCGCGGCCAGACCGGGCCAGTCGCCGCGTCCCAGCCGGATGCCGGCGTCGATGCCGTCGCGGGGGAACTCGACCACCCGATGGGCGGTGTCCAGCGCCACCGTGATCGCCGGGTGGCGCTCCTGGAAGGCGGGAAGGCGGGGGATCAGCCAGCGCAGGGCGAAGGTCGGGGCGGCGCTGACCGACAGCCGCCCGCTGGGCTTGCGGCCCGGCACGCTCTCCGTCGCCAGCGCCAGCGACTGCAGCGCGTCGCGCACGCGGGGCAGATAGGCGTGGCCGGCGGGGGTCAGCGACAGGCTGCGGTTTCCGCGCAGGAACAGCTCCACCCCAAGCCAATCCTCCAGCGTCTGGATGCCGTGGCTGACCGCGCTGGGGGTCAGGTGCAGCTCTTCCGCCGCCGCCTTGAAGCTCTGGTGGCGGCCGGCGGCCTCGAACAGGCGCAGGGTGTTGAGGGGCGGCAGTCGGTAGGCCATCGTTTGCCAAATCTGCGACGGAGGTGGATTGGCCGCAAGGGGAAGCTGGTGCCGTGTACCACCCCTCTCCCGCCCCGGGAGAGGGAAGGGGCCCACGCGAAGCGTGGGAAGGGTGAGGGTGCGGCAAAGAACGAGCGCCTTGATCCTCGGACGACCCTCACCCGGCCCTTCGGGCCACCCTCTCCCCGGAGGGGAGAGGGGATTGGACTTGCAGTGCCCAAACAAAAAGCCCCGCCAGAGGGGCGGGGCCTTTCGATCGTCCGGGGACCGCTTGGCTCAGAGAGCCTCGTCGACCCACGTAAACAGCGCGGTCTTCGGCAGGGCGCCGATCTTGGTGGCGGCGACGTTGCCGTTCTTGAACAGCATCAGCGTCGGGATGCCGCGCACGCCGTACTTGGTCGGGGTGCCGGGGTTGTCGTCGATGTTCAGCTTGGCGACGGTGACCTTGCCGCCATACTCCTTGGCGAGGTCGTCGAGCGCGGGAGCAATCATCTTGCAGGGGCCGCACCACTCCGCCCAGAAATCGACCAGGACCGGACCGTCGGCCTTCAGCACGTCCTGCTCGAAGCTGTCGTCGGTGACCTTGATGGGATCGCTCATGTGACCTCTATGCCTGGGTTCAGGGGCACCGCCGCGCCGATTTTCCACCGGCGGCGGACCCATCCCTCATCGGTGGAATTTGCCAAAATGTATGACCGACCCCCCTCGCTGGTCAAGCCGGGGCGCGACTGCGGTCTCGTCAACCCAATCCGCCGTCCCGTGCAACGCGGCCGGGGGTGAAAAGTTCCCGAGGCGGACTATCGCGCGCGCCTCACTCCGGAAGCTCCATCAGCGCCGGGGTATCCGTCCACAGCAGGACGCAGCGCACCGCCTTGTCCGGGTAGATGGCGCGCAACGCCGCGCGGTAGGCCTCCATCTGGCGGACATAGACGGGCGGCACGTCCTCCGCCCGGACGGGCGGCGGGCGGTTGGTCTTGTAGTCGACGATCCACACCGCGTCGTCCTCGATCACCAGCCGGTCGACCCGGCCCGACAGGGCGCGCCCGGTGACCAGACCGACCACCTCCACCTCGGCGCGGGAGTTGGGGCCGAACAGGCGGGCGAAGCGCGGGTCGGTCAGGACGCGTATCGTTTCGGATACGATTTCATCCTGGCGTTCCGCCGTCAACTCATGCCCGGGACGAGCAAGGTAGCGTCGGGCGGCGGCCTCCCGCGCGTCGGGCGGCAGGTCGGGCAGGGTCTGCATCAGCCGGTGGATCAGCAGGCCGCGCTTGAAGCGCGCCCCGTCGTCCTCGCCCAGCGGGGAGCGCATCGCCGGCTCGTCGCCGTCCGGGCGGGAGGGGGTGAGGGGGCGCGACGGCTCCGGCTCCTCCGGCGCGGCGGCGGTCAGCCAGGGCGGGGCGGCCTGCGTCGCCAGCACGCGGCCGGCCCCGGCGCCGTCCGGCTTGGGAACGGCGGTCTGCGGGTCGGCCAGCCGCCACCCCTCGCCGCTCCAGCCGTCCGGGCAGAGGGTGGAGAAGTCGAAGGGGTGCGGCACGCCGATCTCGCCCATCGCGGCCTCGACCAGCTTGTACCAGCAGGCGTCGGACGGCTCCTTCTTGCCCTGGTAGCCGCAGACGTACAGCCGGTCCTCCGCGCGGGTCAGCGCGACGTACAGCAGGCGCCTGTACTCCTGGTCGCGGCGGCGGTTGGCGCGGGTGCGCGCCTCGGCACACAGCGCATCCTCCTGCGAGCGGCGGGCGGCGAACAGCGGCACGGCGCAGCCCTCGTCGGGCCAGAGGATCGGCGGGCTCTGGGTCGGCGTGCCCAGCGTGTCGGGCAGGAAGACGATGGGCGCCTGGAGCCCCTTGGAGCCGTGCACCGTCATGATGCGTACGCGTCCGCCGCCCTGTTCCAGCTCGCGCTTGATCTCCGCCTCGCTGGCCGCCAGCCAGGCCAGGAAGTTCTGGAGGGAGGGCGGCTCGGTCTTCTCGAAAGCGAGGCATACGGCCAGGAACTCGTCCAGCGGGTCCTGCGCGTCGGGGCCGAGCCGCTTCAGGAGGGCGCGGCGGCCCGACCCGTCCGGATCGGCGGGACAGGGGGCGGCCAGCAGCCCGGCGAACAGCTCGTAGGGCGCCAGGAAATCGGTGCGGGCGAGCTGGGCGCCCAGATAGCGGCGGGCCGGGCGGTAGGCGGGATCGTCCTCCGCCTTCGCCACCAGAGCCCGCCACAGCGTGCCGCGCCGCCCGTGGGCGAGGTCGAAGAGCTGGTCCTCGCTCAGCCCGATCAGCGGTCCCTTAAGGACGGTGGCCAGCGTCAGGTCGTCTTCCGGCAGCAGCAGGAACTCGCACAGCGCCATCAGGTCCATGACCGCCAGCTGCTCGGTCAGCACCATGCGGTCGACGCCGGCCACCGGAACGGCGCGGTCCTTCAGGGCGCGCACCAGCTCCGTCACGAAGGCGGTGCGGCGGCGGACCAGCACCATGACGTCGCCGGGCTGGATCGGCCGGCCCCGCGACTCGAGCGACTCGCCGCGCTGGGTCCAGTCGCGGATGGTGTCGGCGATGACCGCGGCCAGCCGGGCCGACGGCGAATCGGCGGCCTCGCGCTCCACCGGGGGCGCCCAGGCGGGCGGGTCGGCGGCCTCCGCCGGCTTCACCGGGGGCCACAGCTCGACCAGACCGGCATGGCCGCGGCGGAAGGCGCGGTGGCGGATCACCGGGCTCGTTTCGGAAGCGACACCATCCTTGGCGCCGTCCAGCCGGAACACCGCGTCCACGGTCTGCAGCACGGTGGCGGTGGAGCGGAAGGAGATGTCC
>NZ_JAUQTX010000239.1:0-10147 GCF_059803775.1 Azospirillum sp. UFLA03-27
TCCTCGGGCTTCGACGGGCTGCTGGCCGGCATCAACAACCAGCTCGGCTACCGCTTCGCGGAGCGGGTGGAGCAGTCGGGCAACGGCGCGTTGCGCGTCATCCCGACCCAGGAATGGCTCTACAACACCAGCCGCGAAGCCAAGATCTACGCGGCGCTGGCGCTCTACGAGATGTGGAAGAACCACAACAACGGGCGCCCCGTCAGCGTGGCGCTGGGCTCCCCCGGCTCCTCCGCCATCGCCATCGAGGATTCGGGGCGGGGGCCGGAGCTGTCGCTGCCCGTGATGGGCGCCTCGAAGTAAGGGCGTTCGCGGCGCGGCGGTCGTGATGCCGCCGCGCCGCGCCCCATTCTTGATCCGCATCAACGCCAGCGCTCGCCGCCGCCGTCCAAATGCCGTGACGGCAGGCGGAAGGGGCTGGAGCGATGAAGTACGTCGATGAATTCCGGGACGCGGCGCTGGCCCGCGGCATCGCCGCCGCCATCGCGCGGGAGGCGGCGACCGGGCGGGCCTATCACCTGATGGAGTTCTGCGGCGGCCACACCCACGCGGTGTCCCGCTACGGCATCCCCGACCTGCTGCCGGACAATGTGCGGATGATCCACGGGCCGGGCTGTCCGGTCTGCGTTCTGCCGGTGGGGCGGATCGACGACGCCATCGCCATCGCGCGCCAGCCCGGGGTGATCCTGTGCACCTACGGCGACGTGCTGCGCGTGCCAGGATCGGGGCGGATCAGCCTGCTGAAGGCGAAGGCCGAGGGGGCGGATGTGCGCATGGTGCTGTCCACCATGGACGCTCAGCGCATCGCCGAAGAGAATCCGGACCGCGAGGTGGTCTTCCTGGCCATCGGCTTCGAGACGACCACACCGCCGACCGCGGTGGCCGTTCATGCGGCACAAGCCAAGGGCCTCCGGAATTTCAGCGTCTTCTGCAACCACGTCCTGACCCCCGCGGCCATCCGGGGCATCATGGACAGCCCGGAGGTGCAGGAGATGGGCACGCTGCCACTCGACGGCATCGTCGGGCCGGCGCACGTCTCCGTGGTCATCGGCAGCCGCCCCTACGAGTTCGTGGCGGAGGCTTACGGCAAGCCGGTGGTGATCGCCGGGTTCGAGCCGCTGGACGTGCTCCAGGCCATCCTGATGCTGATCCGTCAGGCGAACGACGGGCGGGCGGTGGTGGAGAACCAGTTCACCCGCGCGGTGACCCCGGACGGCAACCGGAAGGCCCAGCGGCTTGTCGCCGACACCTTCGACGTGCGCTCCGGTTTCGAATGGCGGGGCCTCGGCTCGCTTCCTGACAGCGGCCTGCGGTTGAAAGAGGCGTTCGCCGCCTTCGACGCGGAGCGGCGCTTCGCCGTGCCGGGCCGCGCGGTGCCCGACCACAAGGGCTGCGAGTGTGGCGACATTCTGCGCGGGGTGAAGAAGCCCAGCGATTGCAAGTTGTTCGGCACCGTCTGCACGCCGGAGAACCCGATGGGCTCCTGCATGGTGTCGGCGGAGGGGGGCTGTGCCGCCCATTACACCTATGGGCGGTTCCGCGACCACCAATTGGCGGTGCCGTAACCGTTGGTTTCAACCGCAAACCGTTTGTCACGAAATATTTCGTCGGGGAAGCTATTCGCCCATTGCACGGCTAACCTTTTGCGGGGGTTCGGAGGACGCTGATAGGTTCGTTCCTGAACAAAAGAACAGGAGGGGACTTCCCGTATGAAACGCCGTTCGTTCCTTGCCAGCGCCGGTGTCGGCGTCGCGGCCAGCACCCTGGCGGCTCCGGCCATCGCGCAGAGCACGCCTGAGGTGCATTGGCGCCTCGCCTCCAGCTTCCCGAAGAGCCTGGACACCATTTACGGCGCCGCCGACGTGATTTCGCGCCGCGTCGCCGCCATCACCGACAACAAGTTCACGATCCGCCCCTTTGCCGCCGGTGAGATCGTCCCCGGCCTCCAGGTGCTCGACGCCGTGCAGAACGGCACGGTCGAGTGCGGCCACACCGCCAGCTATTACTATGTCGGCAAGGACCCGACCTTCACCTTCGATTCGACGGTCCCGTTCGGCCTGAATGCCCGCCAGCAGAACGCCTGGATTCTCCAGGGCGGCGGCATGGAGCTGCTGCGCGACTTCTTCAAGGGCTACAACGTCGTCAACTTCCCGGCGGGCAACACCGGCACCCAGATGGGCGGCTGGTTCCGCAAGGAGATCAAGACGGTCCAGGACCTGAGCGGCCTGAAGTTCCGCATCGGCGGCTTCGCCGGGCAGGTGCTGACCAAGCTGGGCGTCGTTCCGCAGCAGATCGCCGGCGGCGACATCTACCCGTCGCTGGAAAAGGGCACCATCGACGCCGCCGAGTGGATCGGCCCCTACGACGACGAGAAGCTCGGCTTCAACAAGGTCGCCAAGTACTACTATTACCCCGGTTGGTGGGAAGGCGGCTTGAACGTGTCGCTTCTGGTCAACCAGCAGAAGTGGGAAGAGCTGCCGAAGCCCTATCAGGCGGCTCTGGAAGCGGCTTGCTTCGAGGCGCTGGCGATCATGAACGCCAAGTACGACGCCGACAACCCCGCCGCCCTGAAGCGTCTGGTGGCCGGCGGCGCCCAGCTCCGCCCCTTCCCGCGCGAGGTGATGGAGGCCTGCTACAAGGCGGCCTACGAGCTGTACGACGAGACGGCCAAGAACAATCCGAAGTTCGCCAAGATCTACGAGCCGTGGAAGAAGTTCCGCGACGAGGAATTCCTGTGGTTCCGCGTCGCCGAGAACAGCTTTGACAACTTCACCTTCACCGCTGGTCAGCGCCGGTAGGGAAGGGAAGGCCGGTGCGGCGCTTCACGGCGCCGCACCGTTTCGGCCGCTACTGGGCCGCCACTTTCTGGGACAGGCGTTGCAGATCCTGCGACGCGCGGTCGGCGATGCGCTGGGCGGCCACCAGCGTGTCCGTCAGATTGCCGACGTCCGGCGCGATCTCGCCCGCGGCATCGGACATCTCGTTCAGGGCCTTCACCGCGCTGTCGATCAGGCGGATGACCAGCCCCGCGGGGCCGTCGGCGTTGTCGTACCCAGCCATTCCAAAGTCTCCAAGGTTGCGCAACTCAGCCCGAACGACACGGGAACGAGTTTCCATGGAGGGGGCAGGCCGCGCAAGCCGCTTGTTGCGGCGCACGCGTTCCCGCCCCGGCCGGCCGGCGTCAGTGGATGCCCGGCGCCTCCTGCCCGGTGCTCGCCACATACTCGGTGTAGCCGCCGCCATACTGGTGGATGCCCTCCGGCGTCAGTTCCAGCACCCGGTTCGACAGGGCGGCCAGGAAATGCCGGTCGTGCGAGACGAACAGCATGGTGCCCTCATAGGCGCCCAGCGCCGAGATCAGCATCTGCTTGGTGTCGAGGTCGAGGTGGTTGGTCGGCTCGTCCAGCACCAGGAAGTTGGGCGGGTTGAACAGCATGGTCGCCATGACCATCCGGGCCTTCTCGCCGCCGGACAGGACGCGGCACTTCTTCTCCACATCGTCGCCGGAGAAGCCGAAGCAACCGGCCAGCGCGCGCAGCGACCCCTGGCTCGCCTGCGGGAAGGAGGCCTCCAGCGATTCGAAGATGGTCTTGTCGCCGTCGAGCAGGTCCATGGCGTGCTGGGAGAAATAGCCCATGCGCACGCTGCCGCCGACCGCGACGGTGCCGCTGTCCGGCTCGGTGGCACCCGCCACCAGCTTCAGCAGCGTCGATTTGCCGGCGCCGTTGACGCCCATGACGCACCAGCGTTCCTTGCGGCGGATCGTCAGGTCCAGCCCCTCGTAGATGGTCCGGTTGCCGTAGCCCTTGTGCACGTTCTTCAGCACCGCGACGTCGTCGCCGGAGCGCGGGGCCGGCGGGAAGTCGAAGGTCACGATCTGGCGGCGCTTCGGCGGCTCGAACCGCTCGATCTTGTCGAGCTTCTTCACCCGGCTCTGCACTTGGCTGGCGTGCGAGGCGCGGGCCTTGAAGCGCTCGATGAACTTCAGCTCCTTGGCCAGCATGGCCTGCTGGCGTTCGAACTGCGCCTCCTGCTGCTTCTCGCGCAGCGCCCGCTGGCGCTCGTAGAAGCCGTAGTCGCCGGAGTAGCTGGTCAGCGACCCGCTGTCGATCTCAATGATCTTGTTGACGATGCGGTTCATGAACTCGCGGTCGTGCGAGGTCATCAGCAGGGCACCCTCGAAGCCCTTCAGGAAGCCTTCCAGCCAGATCAGGCTTTCGATGTCCAGATGGTTGCTGGGCTCGTCGAGCAGCATGACCTCGGGCCGCATCAGCAGGATGCGGGCCAGCGCCACGCGCATCTTCCAGCCGCCGGACAGCATGCCGACGTCCATGTCCATCATCTCCTGGCTGAAGCTGAGGCCGGCGAGCACCTCGCGCGCCTTGCCCTCCAGCTCATAGCCGCCCAGCTCGTCGAAGCGGGCCTGGACCTCGCCGTAGCGCTCGATGATGGCGTCCATCTCGTCGGCGCGGTCGGGGTCGGCCATGGCGGCCTCCAGCTCGGCCAGCTCCGCGGCGACGGTGCTGACCGGGCCGGCGCCGTCCATTACCTCGGCGACGGCGGAGCGGCCGGACATTTCACCGACGTCCTGGTTGAAGTAGCCGATGGTCGCCTGCTTCTCGATCGCCACCTGACCGGTGTCCGGCAAATCCTCACCGGTGATCATGCGGAACAGCGTCGTCTTGCCCGCCCCGTTGGGACCGACCAGACCGATCTTTTCGCCCCGGTTCAACGCCGCCGATGCTTCGAGGAAGAGGATTCGGTGACCATTCTGCTTGCTGATGTTGTCGAAGCGGATCATGTGCGGCTGCGTTCCTGCGGCGTTGTTCCCATGGCGTGGCGGGGGCTCTTATGCCACAGGATGCGCGGTGCAATGGAGTCCTGATCGGCGCCATGCGAAAATCGCAATCCGGAAACGATGTCATGGGAAGGATCGCCGCCATGGGGCGTCCGCCGCAGGTTTGGGACTATTGGCGCCCCACCGGCAGTGGCAGCGGCGGCGGCATTGTCGAGCTGGGGACGGTGCGCGGGCTCGACGTGGCCCTGCCGGTGCATTTCCATCGCGAGGATCAGCTGACCTTCGTCCTGGCGGGGCGGCGGCGCTTCGTCATCGCGGGCGACCTGCGCGAGGCCGGTCCCGGCGAGGGTGTGCACATCCCGGCGGGAACGCCGCATCGCTCGCTGTGTGGGGCGGACGAGGTCGTCTGCATCAACCTCTACACACCGCCCGGCCTGTACGCCGCGCCGGATATGGTCGCCGGGCTGGCCCGGCACTGGCGGAGGATGGGCGGGTTGGGCTGGGCGGACCTGACGCTGATCGCCGAGGATCATCGCCGCTGCATCGGGACCGGGGTGGAGCCCGTATCCATGTTTGCGGGGAGCGAAGCGTGGGACAGCGTCGGCGAGGCGGCCCGCCGCGCCGGGATGAGCCGCGAGGGCTACACCCGCCGGTTCTGCAAGCACCACGGCGTCCCGCCCCACGCTTTCGGGCTTCAGGAGCGGCTGAACGAGGCGCGGGGTCTGCTCCGCGCCGGGGAGTCCATCGCGGCGGTCGCGGCGGACACCGGCTTTGCCGACCAGAGCCATTTCGGCCGTTGCTTCCGCCGCGCCTTCGGCGTGACGCCGGGCCGCTACCGGGCCGGGTAGGTCACATCCGTACCAGACCGCCGCCGCTCCGCCTGCTACCCATCCGCCGGAGAGCGCCGCACGGACACGGTCCGGCGGCGCGCCCACAGGCAATCTTGGGAGCATGGCATGTCCATCGCAGTGTCCGCCGTCTCGTACCTCCTGGTGGTCGGCGCCGGGGTCAGCGTCGCGTTGCAACAGGTCCTCAACGCCAACCTCAGGGCCGACCTCGGCTCGCCCTGGTGGGCGGGCTTCGTCAGCTATGTCGTCGGCATGCTGGCGATGCTGGCGGTCGCGCTCCTCGCGCCCGGACCCCGCCTTGCCGAAGCAGTGAGCGGGGTGGGGTCATGGGTCACCTGGACCGGCGGGCTGTTCGGGGCGCTGTTCATCGGGACGGCCATCTTGATGGTGCCCCGCCTGGGGGCGGCGACGGTGCTGGCGCTGATCGTGGTCGGCCAGATGCTCGGCTCGCTCGCCTTCGACCATGTCGGCCTGCTCGGGCTGCCGCAGCAGCCGATAAGCCCGACCCGACTGGCCGGCGCCGCCTCCCTGATCCTCGGCGTCGTCCTGATCCGGCTGTAGCGCGCCTAAGCGGTACGGTGCAGGGCGAAGCCCGACGCGCCAGGGGCTTCCAACTCCGGGCGGAGTTCGAGGCTGGGGATGGCGTAATCGCCGCCGTTCTGACGGCGGAAGGGGATCGGCGGCGTCGTCTCCAGCGTCCGTATCCGCTCCCGCAATTGCTCCGCCGCCTGCGCGAAGCCGGCCTCGTCGAAGCGGTCCACCCGGTAGGCGACGAAGGGCGGCAGCACGTCGTAGCCGGGGTAATGCAGGATGCCGTGGTTGATCGGGAACAGCAGGTCGTCGATCGGGCCGTTGATGCCGCGCGGCGCGTAATGTTCGGCCCAGCCACCCGTCGTCACCACCAGCATGGCGCGCTTGCCGGCGAAGCGGCCCTCGCCGTAGCGGTCGCCCCAGCGGCGGTCGCTGTGCTCGCCGACGCCATAGGCGAGGCCGTAGGCGTAGACACGGTCGACCCAGCCCTTGAGGATCGCCGGCATGGTGAACCACCAGAGCGGGAATTGCAGGATCAGCGCGTTGGCCCACAGCAGCTTCTTCTGCTCGGCCTTCACATCGTCGGTCAGCGCGTCGGCGGCGAAGGCGGCACCGGAGGCGGCGGCCACTTTCAGGCGCTCGCCCTCGCCGAGGCTGGGGAAGTCAGCGTGGTCGACCGTGGTCTTCCAGTTCATGGCGTAGAGGTCGGAAACCCGCACCGTATGCCCCTGCGCCTCCAGTTCCGCGATGGCGGCGTCGCGCAGAGCGGCGTTGAGGGAGCGGGGATCGGGATGGGCGAAGACGATCAGCACGTTCATCACAGGCACCTGTTCGCTCGAAGCATGTGCGTTCCAAGCTATGCGTGTGGCGATTAATCCGGTAGATAGGGTGAATGGATAGAATTCTGCCGTAGAATGGATCAATCGAACGTCACGCTGGACCGCATGCGCAGCTTCGTCCGCGTCGCCGAACGGGGGAGCCTATCGGCGGTGGCGCGCGAGATGGCCATCGGGCAATCCAGCGTCACCCGGCACATCCGCGAACTGGAAGAGGCGCTGGGTGTCGCCCTGTTCAGCCGCACCACGCGGCGTGTCGTACTGACTGCGGAGGGCGAGCGCTACTATGCCAACGCCGTCCAGATCCTGCGCCTCGTCGAACAGGCGGGCGACGAGGCGCGCGACACCGGCCGCGCCTCGGCCGGAACGGTGCGCGTGTCCTGCACGGCGGCGCTCGGCGTCCGGCACATCAGCCGGCTGATCTTCGCCTTCCAGGACCGCCACCCGGACATCGCCGTCGATCTCGGCCTGACCGACGAGCGCATCGACCTCGTGCGCGACGGCGTGGACATCGCCATCCGCCTCGGCCCGCTCACCGACAGCTCCCTGAAGCGGCGGGCGCTCGGGCTGAGCCGGCGCGTGCTCGTCGGGGCGCCGGCCTGTCTGGAGCGGCACGGCCGGCCGACGACGCCGGCCGACCTCGCGGGGTTCGAGGGCGTCCGCATGTCGAACATCGCGGGAAGCGACCGGCTGACGCTCGAAGGGCCGGACGGCGCCCTCCACGCCGTTTCCCTCGGGGGACGGCTGCGGGTCGATCATGGGTTGGCCGCGCGCGAGGCCTACCTCGCCGGGCGCGGCATCGGCCCGGCCCATGTCTGGCTGGTGGACGACCTGCTCGCCGACGGCCGCCTGGAGGTTCTCCTGCCGGACCACGCGCCGCCCGCCGTGCCGCTCAACCTGTTGATCGTGCCGGAACGGGCCGGCATCGCGCGGGTCCGGCTGCTGGTGGAGTTCCTGGTGGAAACGGTCGCAACCATCCCCGGGATCGCGCGGTCGTCCCGGGGATAGCCGATAGGGCGATTACGGGGCCGCCCCCTCGGTCACCGCCCCTTTTCTTACCGTCAGGCTGCGGCGCGGCAGGCGCAGGCGCCCGTTGAGGACGAGATGGGCGACGAGGCCGATCAGCAGGCCCCAGAACGCACCGCCGATGCCGAGCAGCTTGATGTTCGCGGCGGACGCCAGGAAGGTGATCAGCGCCGCCTCGCGGGACGCCGGGTCGGCCATCGCCCCGGCCAGACTGCCGCCGATGGTGCCGAGCAGCGCCAGACCGGCGAGCGCGGTGATGAAGGTCGCGGGGAAGGCCATGAAGACGGCGGCCAGCGTCACCCCGAACACGCCGACGAGCACGTAGAAGACGCCCGCGGCGATCCCGGCGATCCAGCGCTTGGACGGGTCCTCGTGCGCTTCCTTGCCGGTGGCGATGGCGGCGGTGATGGCGGCGATGTTGAAGGCGTGGGAGCCGAACGGGGCCATGAGCAGCGAGCCGAGGCCGGTCACGGTCACGATGGGGTTGGCGCTCGTCTTGAAGCCGTCGTTCCGCAGGACCAGCATCCCCGGCATGTACTGGCCGGACAGCGTGATCAGGAACAGCGGCAGAGCGACCGACAGCAAGGCGTTCAGTGAGAATTCCGGCGCGGTGAAGACCGGGGCGGCGAACTCCAGCGACAGCCCCGACAGATCGACGCGGCCCTGCGTCAGCAGGAAGGCCAGTCCGAAGACGAGGATGCCGACCACGGCGTAGCGGGCGGAGAACCGCTTCAGCGCGACATAGGCGACGATCAGCAGCCCGACCAGCAGCGGATCGACGCCGGCCCCGCCGAACGCCCCGATGCCGAAGGGAAGCAGGATGCCGGCAAGAAGGCCGGAGGCGATGCCGGGCGGGATCAGCCGGATGACCTTCTCGAAGCAGCCCGATAGGCCGAGCGCGACGAAGGCCGCCGCCGAGATCATGTAGGCGCCGACCGCCTCGGCGTAGGGGGTCGTCGCCAGCGCGGTGACGAGGAATGCCGCGGCCGGGGTGGACCAGGCGGTGATGATCGGCTCGCGATGGCGCCAGCTCAGGAACAGCCCGGTCAGCCCGACGCCGATGGAGACCGACCAGACCCAGGAGGCGGTGAGGACGGGGCTGAGGCCCGCGACCTTCGCCGCCTGGAAGACCAGGATGAAGGTGCCGCCGTAATTGACGATGACGGAGATCAGGCCCGCCACGACGGGGTGGGCGAGGTCGTTGAGGCGGATGGGGGACGAATTGGGTGGCATGGCTGCGTGGGACCTCCGGACGGTTCAGGCCGCAAGGGCGATGAGCGGCCTTGACAACTACCCGCTCAATGGCCTGATGTGCCCATCCGCTTTATCGAAGAAGGCCAGACCATTTGTTCCGGCATTCCCAGCTTGAGTCCGTGAAGGCGTGGATCGCCAACCCCGCCCACGCGGCGATGCCGCTCCACGCGCGGATTCAGCGGGCCGTCCGGCAGCTCATCGTCGACGGCGCGCTCGGGCCGGGCAAGCCGCTGCCCGCCTCGCGCGCGCTCGCCGCCTCGCTGGGGGTGTCGCGCGACACGATCGAGGCGGCCTACGCCCAGCTTCACGCCGAAGGCTTCATCGACCGGCGCGTCGGCAGCGGCAGCTTCGTCGCGGAGATCACCGAGTTCACCCCCGGCCGCCGCCGGCCCCGGCGCGACACGCTCCCGAGCGATCAGGCGCCGGCTCTCAGCCGGCGCGGGGCCGCCGTGTTCGAGGGGGGCGGCGTGCGCGAGATGCCGGTGCCGCGGCCCTTCGCCCATGGCGTTCCGGAAACCCGGACCTTTCCGCTCGCGCTCTGGGAACGGCTGGAACGGCAGGTGCGCAAGGAGGTCGGCGCGCAAAGCCTGTTTCACGGCGACCCCCAGGGGACCGAACCGCTGCGCCGCGCCATCGCCGATTATGTGAACCTCGAACGCGGCGCGCGGGCCACCGCCGACCGCGTTCTGGTGCTGACCAGTTCGCAACAGGCGATGTCGCTCTGCGCGAGCATGCTGCTCGATCCCGGCGACGGCATCTTCCTGGAGGACCCGGCCTATTACGGGGCGCGCAAGGCGTTCGAGGCGGCGGGGTTGGACTGCGTTCCGGTCCGCGTCGATCGGCAGGGCATCGTC
>NZ_JAUQTX010000023.1:0-40528 GCF_059803775.1 Azospirillum sp. UFLA03-27
GGGACTACGACTTCCTGATCGACCGCGAGTATAAGCTGGTCGCGGAACTCCTGGCCCCCGGGCGCCGCGCCCAGGATGAAGCGCGGGGGCGCGTCAGGGCCATGCTTGCGATGGAGTCCCATGTCGCTGACGACGTCGAGATCTCCGAACGGGACATCGAGCGTGTGGTGAAGGCGATCAAGGGCGGAAAGTCCGTTGCCGACGTCTTCCCCCGCCTCATGGCCCTGAGGGCAACCGCGACCGGCGCCGGGCCGACCGTCAAGATCAAAATCGAGAAGAAGGTCGGAGCGCTGGTGAGGTTGATCGCGAGCGACGATCCGGCAGAGGCCGGGGCCGTCCGCGAGGTCGACCTTCGCAAGCGATTCCACATGAGCGCCACGGACTTGGCGGCGAAGAGCGGGCTGACGCCGCCGAAGGCCAACGCGGTCCGGCAATGGTGCGGGATCGACGCGATTTGGGCCGCGCACAAGGAGAAAACAGCCAAACCGGTGCCCGAAGTGCGCGCGGCGTAGGGTCGGGTCCGGACCAGTCGCGTCGACCGTCCAACCGCTGTTCCTCGACCTCTCACAGATTGGTTGGCCGGTTGATCCGACCAAGGTCCGCCGCATCGGCCGCCATGCGCCTCACGCACCAGCGGGCGTAGGTCCTGGCGAACAGGACGCCAAGGATGCGCCCGTCCGGCGATGCGGGGCGAGCGAAGTCGATGAACACGCGCAGCGCCGAACCGTCCCCCTTGGGTTCAATCTCGAAGCCCATGCGGTACGGACCGATGACCAGAAGCCGGGGGCGCCCCATGGTCTCCCACACCTTGCGCCGAGGCGGATCGCGTTCGGTAACAACCTCGTCGACGCCCAGGGAGATGTCGAGGAAACGGCCGCTCATGCGGATGACCGATCCGACAGCACGCCCCTTGTCCTCGTCGAAGGCGTAGGTCATGCGCCCGCCCAGCGTCATCATGGAAGGCTTTTCCATGTGCGCGGCGAGCCGCGTGTGATCGTCCAGGCGTTCGAAAAGCTGCTCTGGCGCCATGGCCGCCTCGACGGTTGCGGATTCGTGGAACGGGTAAGCCATATCCGCCTACTGCGGAAGCCGTCGTTCTCGGGGACGAAATGGTCCGGCAAGGACACCCTCGGGGGCCCCTGCCTCTTCAACAAGCCGCCGTGGCGCGTGTCCCGCCAGAGCCGCTCAGGACGGTCACCTCGGCAACCCAATGAGGAAACCTTGGGCGCGTCCTCATAACGCGCCTGCCGTTGACCGTCATGGCCTTCCGGAGTCGGAAACGCGGGTCGCTCCAAAGGGCCGCCGCGTCCACTGGTCCGTCGTAGACCAATGGCGAATGCCGGAGGCACACCAAAGCGGATTTTGCCACTTCGCCCAGTCGCAGCTTCCGAGTGGCAGCCACGAAGCACGACTCGACCGCGTCCGCCAAAAGGCAGGGTCGCCCTTCGGACGCCCAGAGCGCCCCATGCCATTCGACCTCGGTAATACGTTCATGGTCCGCCAATGTCTTCTTTCTCTTCGAGGTGAGAAGACGCAACTGTTGAACAATCGGTTCGAGCGGGTCCACCAACTTGGACGAGTTCATCACCAGATCAGCTTGGCCAACCAGATGCAGGCGCATCTTCGTAACCTGAGTGTCCCAAAAGGAACTCGCCTCTCGTGCGGGTCTATCGATGCAAGCTGTTTCCAACATAGAAAACCGGCATTCCCGCCCTTCGGTGGACACTTTGATCACGTTTGCTCGTGAACTGGATGTGCCCGTCGCGCGCTTTTTCGAGGTGCCGCTCACGCAGGAAGCCGATCTTCAGAAGAAGAGGTTCCTGGACGCATTGCCACTGCTCGATGACGCTGATCGCCGCTTGGCGGCGGACATTCTTGACGCGGTGGTTGCAAACAGGAAGCGCATGTCAGGACAAAAAAGAGCGACCCGGCGGACCCCCCGATTACCTTTGAAAAATGAGGCGGTTGCGCCTAGTCCCGGATGAACCTTAGGAAGGCAGGAGTCCATCCCTCCTGACGGCTCTAGGGTTTGCTTTGCTTGCAGCAAAACGAGGGTGTCCCCTTGTGCTCCCCTTACGCTCGCGGCGAGTCGAATCAAAGATCCGACTCGCCGCGAGCTTCTAATGTAAACATTTTCATGCCGGATTGGCATTAAACTTTACGAATCCGATCACGCTGTGGGTAGGGGCGCCAAGCCATCATTGAAATTCAAGTTCTTATAAAAAATTTATAATAATCGGGTATGTATAACCATTCTGAGCACCCGGATGATCGTGAGGGAGGGGGCTTTACCCCTCCCGTCCGTTACCGGCCGCTGGCTTGTCTTCGTGTAACCTGCGCAGGCCGGGCTTGACGGAGGATGCCCGCCAACCGAGATTCCACGGCGAGCGTCCGTCGTGATCCAGGAGCAGCCATGGCCTCCCAGCGCCGTCATTTCCTGCGTGCCCTTGCCGCCGTCGTGGTTGGTGGTGGTGCCACGACCCTGTCCGGTCCCGCCGCGGCGTTCCGCGTGATTCCGAACAACGATCTGAAGGGTGTGCTGGACGAGGGCTGCGGCGCTACCGCCTATCATCGCCGGATGATCGACGAGGCGGTTCAGGCTGCCGGCGTCTCGCTGACGGAGGAGCAGCGCAACACGCTGCTTTCCCAGATTTCCTGCCCGACCTGCCGCTGCCCGCTCAACCAGATCGACAATCCCGCGGCCGGTCTGCGCTTCTGAGGGGCCTTCGGGGCTCTTCGCGACGCCTAGCGCGCCCGGCAACCAGTTCCTTCAGCCCGCGCGGGATGCGCGTGCGGTCGCCCCAGCGCACGACGATCCCTTTGGCGCGGCATTCCGCCGCCAGTTCCCGGCCGTTCTCATAACGGTGCTGGTCGAGCAACGGCCAGCCGTCCAACCCGCGGTAATCGAACGGGCGCCCGTCGAGGAAGTCCCGGAACCCGTCGAAGAAGCGTGGATGCAGGACCACCGGCTTCGCCTCCCGCCAGGAGCGCGCGCCGTAGAAGCGGTTGTTGGTCACCCCGCTCATTGAAGCGATCCCGGACTGACGCCTGGAGGGGTCTCCAGAACGGCCCGGCCCAACCGGTCGAGCAGAGCCGCTGTTGCGGCCGGACCATGCAGAGCGGCGAGCCGGTCCACCGATTCGACCATCATCGCCCAGGCGACCAAGCGGTCCGGCACGCCCTCGTGCCGTCCTTCGGCCCACAGCGAGCGCACCAAGTCCAGCGCCGCCTCGAAGCCCGCCAGACCGTCCGGCGCATCCGCATGCTTGATCATCATCCCCTCGTTGCCACGCGTCGCCAAACAGCTCCGAGAGAATGTAACGTTATATCATAACATTCGAAAGACCAAAGGATGCCCGCCGGCCAGACCTTGCGGCCCCGTCATGGTGGGCTCTTCGCATGGTCTGGCCGAAGGAGGGATCAGCGCGGGGCGGTGGCGCGGTTCCAGTTGGTGGCGTCCGCCGGATTGCCGGGCATTGGGGCAAGGGCCGGGGCCATCGCGGCGGGAGTGGCGAACAGGGCGTCGAACTGGTCCGCGCTCATACCGGTCAGGACGAGCGCCTGCCGCTCCTCCGAATAGCGCAGTTGCCCGGAGTCCAGCGTCGCGTGGCGTTTCACCGGATGGACCGGCGCGCCGCTCGCCACCACGAGCTGCACCGGCTCGCGCGCCGGGGTGAGGACGACATCCTCCACCGCACCCAGGATGCGGTTCTCAGGAATGGACTGCACCGTCAGCCCGACCAGTTCCAGGGGCGACATCTGCGCCATGGGCCGTTGCGTGGCGCCGGTCTCCGCGCAGGCGCCGAGCGCCGCCAGGGCGCAGAGGGCGAGCAGCCGGGTGGCGGGGCGGGGGGTGAGGCGTCGATGGTTCATGCGGGGCTCCTCCGTCGCGTGGGCAAGGCTATAACGCGGCAGCGGAGCGGAGGGGTCGCGGGCCGGAGCGGAAAAGGGCGCGGCCAGCCGCGGCCACGCCCCTTGCGCCATCAGGCCCCCATACCCGCGGTACTTCCTTTAGATGAGGGAGCAGTCAGGTGAAGACATAGTCGCGACCGGACACCAGCCCGACGGTATCCACGGTCAGCGACGAGCCGTCCCGGAACCCGAAGGCCGTGCTGGTGGCGGTGGTGGAGACGGTCAGGTCGGCGGCGGAGAAGCCGCGGAACTCGATGCGGTCGATCCCCGCTTCGAAATAGCTGACGTCGTCGGTGCCGAAGCCGCCCGGCGCCACGTCGAAGCGGAAGATGTCCGTCGCGTCGTCGCGGTAGCTCACCATATGGTCGTTGCCGGCGCCGGGCAGGAAGATGTCGGACCCGTCGTCGCGCAGCGTGTCGATCAGCCAATCGTCGCCGGTTCCGCCGACCAGCGTGTCGTCGCCGCGCCCGCCCTTCACCGTATCGTTGCCTGACCCGCCGTCCAGCCAGTCATTGCCGGCCCCGCCGAACAGCTGGTCGTCGCCCTGGCGCCCGTACATGCGGTCGTTGCCCGGATCGCCGGCGTAGGGATCGCCCAGCCAGTCATTCCCAAGCCCACCATCCAGAAAATCGCTGCCGAGTCCCCCAGAGAGCGAGTCATTCCCTCCACTGCCATAGACCGTGTCGGCGGAGTCGGTGCCGAGATAGCGTTCGGCGGCGTTGGTTCCCGAAAACCTGGCCATGGTTGCCTCTCCTCAATGATTAACAAATCGTTAACATCAAGGTGAGGCGAGAGAAAGGTAAAAAAACAATTAACGCAGCGGCGCCAATTTTTGCCACGGTCCCTTGGGTCTTGTTGCCCTTGTGTTTCGGTGTTGTTTCCAGATTCGAATCTTCGATTTCCAAACACCGACAACCGGACAAGGAAAAGGCCGGCGCCTCGCGGCACCGGCCTTTCTTGAAACTGCCTCTTGCGAATGAACGCCGCGTCCGGCGCCTTACGCCTGGGTCGGCGTCGGCATGCCGGGAACCGGCTGGTCCGCTGGCGGCGGCATCTCCGGTGGGGTGTCGGGATTCTCAGGCACCGGGTAGGGGTCCGGCGTGGTCGGACGGTCCGGCTGCGGGGTGTTCGGGTTGCTCGGCGGCGGCACCTCGGCAGGGCGCTCGGGCGTCATGGGATCGCTCATGCGGGCGTCTCTCTCGTGGTTGAAAAGCGTGGTGGGACGCGCGTCACTCGGCGGCGCGTTCGACAGCCCGACCGCCGGCCTGGACGTCCTGCCCGGCCCCTTCGATCGTGTTGCAGCCGACGAGCAGCGCCGCAAAGGTCAGGACGAAGCTGGCGAGGGCGATCTGGCGGACGGGGAACGGCATGGAGCGGCTCATGATCCCGAACTCCTCAGTGGATGCTGTTGCTTCGTCAACGCGCCGCCGCGGGCGTTGGTTCCGGCCCATTCGGCGGATTTGCAACAGAGCGGAAGGACAATAAGCCGCCACTTGACGTGGTACGCCGCAAGGTCAAGATGGCCGGTTCCGCCACCGGCGGTGACAACCGTACACAAGCGACCGACACCCTGATCATGCCTGACCACGCGATTCCCGCCCCTCTCCTGGCCGACCGTCTGCGCACCCATGCCGGCGAATTGCTGCGGCTGGCCGCCCCGGTCATCGTTTCGCGCGCTGGGCTGGTCGTCATGATGGCGGTGGACACGGCCATCGTCGGCCGCTACAGCGCGCAGGAACTGGCCTATTACGGGCTGGCCCACCTGCCGGCCAACCTGCTGGTCACCACTGGCGTGGGGCTGATGATGGGCGTGGTGGCGGTGACCGCCCATGCCCTTGGCGCCGGCCAGGACGCCGAATGCGGGCGCATCTGGCGCCGGGCGATTCCCTACGCGCTGCTGCTCGGCATTCTCTTCGCCCTGGCCTCGCTGGCCGGGGAGCCCTTCTTCCGCCTGACCGGCCAGTCCACGGATCTGGCGGCGGGCGGCGGGCAGGTGATGGCGGTGCTCGGCTACGGCATGCCGGGCATGATGCTGTACGTCGCGACCGGCTTCTTCCTGGAGGGGCTGAAGAGGCCCATACCGGGCATGGTGGCGATGATCCTCGGCAATCTCCTGAACGCTCTGCTCGCCTGGATGCTGGTCTGGGGGCATGGCGGATTCCCGGCGCTGGGGGCGGTCGGCTCGGCCTGGGCGACCACGGCGGTGCGCTGGGGGATGGGGCTCGGCCTCGTCTTCTACGCCTGGCACATGACCGACCACGCCCGCTGGGCGGTGCGCGACCCGGTCCGCGACTGGTGGACCGGCAGCCGCAAGCAGCGCCATCTCGGTTACGCCGCCGGGGTCAGCCTGGGCGTGGAAAGCGGCGCCTTCGCCACGCTGGGCCTGTTCGCCGGGATGATTTCACCGCTGGCTCTCGGCGCCTACACGGTCGGTCTGAACCTGACGGCGCTGCCTTTCATGGCGGCGGTCGGGCTGGCCTCGGCCACGGCGGTGCGGGTGGGGGTGGCCTATGGCCGGCGCGACCCGCTGGACATGGCGTTGGCCGGCTGGACGGGGCTGGCGGTGACCAGCCTGATCCTGGCCGGAGTCGGGGTGCTCTACCGCTGGATGCCGGAGCCGCTGGCGGCGATCTACAGCGCAGACCCCCAACTGATCGGTGCGGTGGCGCCGCTGATCGCCTTCACCGCCTGGGTCCTTGTGGCGGACGGCGGGCAGGTGGTCATGGCGAACGCGCTGCGCGGGCGCGGCGACGCCTGGGTTCCCACCGCGCTGCACTTCATCTCCTACGCGGTGGTGATGATTCCGGTGTCGGCCTTGCTCGCCTTCGGGTTGGACCGCGGCGCGCGTGGTCTTTTTGAGGGAATTTTGATCGCCAGTGTGGTATCCGTGACCATCCTTTCGCTGCGCTTCGCGCTGTTGAGCCGCCCTCGTCCTGCAAAGGCCGGAGGTCATTGACTTGCAAAGGCCAGGAATCGTGGGACTGCCGGAGCGTTGTGTGCACATGCGAAAGCTGATAGGAATCTTATATTACATGCAGCGGCCCGAAGGGCCGTGCGGACGTGCCCCGTTGAACCTTAAGTGTTGACCTTGAGCGTTGAACAGCAAGCGTTGAACACCGAGCATCGCCGCAGCCCGTAGAATGAGTTTGTCTCCTTGAGCACGACGCCCCTTCCTCCCGCTTCCGACATCGCGCCGGTCACCATCGAAGACGAGATGCGCCGGTCCTATCTCGATTACGCGATGAGCGTGATCGTGAGCCGCGCTCTGCCCGACGTCCGCGACGGGCTGAAGCCGGTGCACCGCCGCATCCTCTACGCGATGAAGGAGGGCGGATACGATTCGACCAAGCCCTACAAGAAGTCGGCGCGCATCGTCGGCGACGTGATGGGTAAATACCACCCGCACGGCGACAGCGCGATCTACGACGCCATGGTCCGCATGGCGCAGGGCTTCTCCATGCGCCTGCCGCTGATCGACGGGCAGGGCAACTTCGGTTCGATGGACGGCGACCCGGCGGCGGCCATGCGCTACACCGAGGCGCGGCTGGCCAAGGCGGCGGAGGCGCTGCTCGACGACATCGACAAGGACACCGTCGATTTCCAGGCCAATTACGACGATTCGGGCAAGGAGCCCTCGGTCGTCCCGGCGCGTTTCCCGAACCTGCTGGTCAACGGCGCTGGCGGCATCGCCGTCGGCATGGCGACCAACATCCCCACCCACAATCTGAGTGAGGTGGTGGATGCCTGCTGCGCCTACATCGACAACAACGACGTCACCGACGAAGAGCTGATGGAGTTCGTGCCGGGCCCGGACTTCCCGACGGGCGGCATGATCCTCGGCCGGTCGGGCGTCCGCTCGGCCCTGATGACCGGGCGCGGCTCCGTCATCATCCGCGCCAAGACCGAGATCGAGGAGATCCGCAAGGACCGCTTCGCCATCGTGGCGACGGAGATCCCGTACCAGGTCAACAAGTCCAAGCTGATGGAGCGCATCGGCGAGGTCGTCAACGACAAGACGATCGAGGGCATCTCCGACCTGCGCGACGAATCGGACCGCGACGGCGTGCGCGTGGTGATCGAGCTGAAGCGCGACGCCATGGCCGACGTGGTGCTGGCCCAGTTGTTCCGCCACACCCAGCTGCAGACGTCCTTCGGCGTCAACATGCTGGCGCTGAACGGCGGCCGGCCGGAGCTGATGAACCTGCGGCAGATCATCGTCGCCTTCGTCCGCTTCCGCGAGCAGGTCATCACCCGGCGCACCGAGTTCCTGCTGGGCAAGGCGCGCGAACGCGCCCACACCTTGGTCGGTCTGGCCGTCGCCGTCGCCAATCTGGACGCCATGATCGCGCTGATCCGCAGCGCCCCGGACCCCGTCTGGGCGCGCGAGCAGATGATGGAGCGCGAGTGGCCGGCCATGGACGTCGCCCCGCTGATCGCGCTGATCGACGAGCCGGGCCGCGGCGTGTCGGAGGCCGGCACCTACCGGCTGTCGGAGGAGCAGGCCCGCGCCATCCTCGACCTGCGCCTGCACCGCCTGACCGGGCTGGAGCGCGACCGGATCGGCGCTGAGCTGACGGACGTGACCGACCAGATCGCCGACTATCTGGAGACTCTGGCCAACCGCGCGAAGCTGCTGGGCATCCTCCGCGACGAGCTGGTGGAGATGAAGGAGCGGTTCGGCACCCCGCGCCGCACCGAGATCCAGGAGCTGGAGTTCGAGGCCGACATCGAGGATCTGATCCAGCGCGAGGATATGGTCGTCACGGTCAGCCAGTCCGGCTACGTGAAGCGCGTGCCGCTGTCCACCTACCGCGCGCAGAAGCGCGGCGGCAAGGGGCGGTCGGGCATGTCGATGAAGGCGGAGGACGCGGTCAGTGACCTGTTCGTCGCCAACACCCACACGCCGCTGCTGCTCTTCTCGTCGCGCGGCATGGTCTACAAGCTGAAGGTCTACCGCCTGCCGCTGGGCAACCCGCAGGCGCGCGGCAAGGCCTTCGTCAACCTGCTGCCGCTGATCGATGGCGAGACCATCACCACGGTCCTGCCGCTGCCCGAGGACGAGGCCGTGTGGGCGGACCTGCACGTCGTCTTCGCCACGTCGAAGGGCAACGTGCGGCGCAACCGCCTGTCGGACTTCGCCAACATCCGCTCCAACGGCCTGATCGCCATGAAGCTGGAGGAGGAGGGCGAGCGTCTGATCGCCGTCCGTACCTGCTCCGAGGCCGATGACGTCCTGCTGGCCACCGGCGGCGGCAAGTGCATCCGCTTCGAGGTCGCCGACGTGCGTGTCTTCGCCGGCCGCACCTCGACCGGCGTGCGCGGCATCCGTCTGGCCGATGGCGACGAGGTCATCTCGATGACCACGCTTCACCACGTCGAATCCTCGCCCGAGGAGCGCGCCGCCTTCCTGAAGCGCAAGCGCGAGGAAGGCCTCGACATGGAGGGCGAGGCGGCGCCGGAGGCCGACGAGGTGCCGACCGAAGCCGTGACGCTCAGCCCGGAGCGCTATGAGGAGCTGAAGAGCCTGGAGCAGTATGTGCTGACCGTGACCGAGCGCGGCTACGGCAAGCGGACCTCCTCCTACGAGTACCGGGTGACCGGCCGCGGCGGCCAGGGCATCTGGAACATGGAGATGGGCGAGCGCAATGGCTCCATCGTCGCTGCCTTCCCGGTGGAGGACTCGCATCAGGTGATGATGGTCACCAACGGCGGTCAGGTCATCCGCATGCCGATCCACGACGTGCGAGTCGCGGGGCGCAAGACGCTGGGCGTTACGCTGTTCCGCGTCGGTGCGGACGAGCGCGTGGTGTCCGTCGCGTCCATTGCGGAGGACGAGGACAGCAACGGGAACGGGACCAATGGCAACGGCGGCGATCCAAACGGCGGCGGGACGGCCTCCGTGGACGATGCGGCTGGGAACGAGGCCGCTCCCGGCGATACGCCCGGTGATACGATCGAATAAAAAGAGGCGGAAGGTACTCCCATGGCCAAGCGCCGCATCGGTGTCTATCCCGGCACCTTCGACCCGATCACCAACGGTCATATGGACATCATCCAGCGGGCGTCACGCCTCGTCGATCATCTGATCGTCGGCGTCGCCCGCAACGCCGGCAAAGGCCCGCTCTTCTCGACGGACGAGCGGGTGGCGATGGTGCGGGAGGACGTGACCGCCCTGAACAACGCCGGGGCCAGCATCGAGGTACGGGCTTTCGACACGCTGCTGATGCATTTTGCGGTGGAGGTGAACGCCACCGTGATCATCCGCGGCCTGCGGGCGGTTTCGGATTTCGAGTACGAGTTCCAGATGGCGGGCATGAACGCCCGCCTGAACCCGAAGATCGAGACCATGTTCCTGATGGCCTCGGAAAAGAGCCAGTTCATTTCCTCCCGCTTCGTCAAGGAGATCGGTCGCCTGGGCGGCGATATCCGCGGCTTCGTCAGCGGGCGTGTGGCCGACCATCTGGCCGAACGTTTCGCCCTGGAGGCCGGCAACGGCGACGCCAGCAAGCAGATCCAGACTCTCAAACAGTGACGGCCAAACAGTGACGGCCAAACAGTGACGGCGCCGGGGCTGCGGCGGAGAGCGAAATTTTTGTGCGCTCCGTCCAACCCCGCTGTTGACCGGGGCGTCACCGCCCCCTATGTTGCGCCCCGCATCGGCAACAGGCCGCATGCTTTTGTGATCCGGTAGCTCAGTCGGTAGAGCACGTGACTTTTAATCATGTGGCCGTGGGTTCGAATCCCACCCGGATCACCATTCCCCTCAATGGTTTAACCATCTGACCGGCCATCCGTTCAGACCCCTTCGGCAAGCTGATTCGTGGCGGTTTGCTAAGGACGGGGTACTGCTCCCGGTCGCGGCCTGTTTAAAAAGACTGAATAGCCGATCCCTCGTGTCACCCCGGCCGCAAGCCGGAACCTTCGGCCAATTTCCGGTGTTGCTTGGCGGCAGCGTCAAGAGGGGGAGTCGCCGGCATGAACCGAGCCACCGATCCGTATGCCGACACCATGGGCGGCGTCGCGGCGGGCAACACAGCAAACACAACACCCACATCCGACGCCCCGGCAGCGCCGCAGGGCCGGCGCGGGACGGATGAGATCGAGCAGGACATCCACGCCATCCGTGGACGTATGGACGCGGTTCTCGACGAGATCGAGTTCCGCCTGTCGCCCGGCCAGATGTCGGGGGGTGTCATCGAGGTGGTGCGGGACGTGGTGGAGGGCAACCCGTCGCGCATGGCCCGTGCCATCCGTTCCAACCCCTGGCCGCTGGCCGTGATGGCGGCGGGCGCCCTGTGGTTCGCCTGGACCGTTTCGCGCACGCCGGAGGTCGAGCCGACCGTTTCGGGTCACGCTTCGGGACGGGTCGCCGATGGGACGATCCAAGATGTGCTGAGCGTTCTGGTCGCCGCGTGCCGCCAGGGGGCCACCGGGTTCCGCCAAGCCGACATGGTGCTGGACGACCCTGACTTGAGGGCGCGGCTGACCCAGGTCGCCAGTCAGTTCGATCGCAGCGCCGCCGCCCTGGAAGCGGAACTGGTGCGCCGCGGCGGTGGACGGGATCTGCGGATTCCCGTTCACGCGGTCTGGCGTGACCTGGACACGGAACTGGGTGGCGCACGGACGCGCGGCGGGCTGCTCCGTGGGTTGGAAAGCGGTGTGGAGGGAACGCTGGGGCTGTTCCGCAACAGCCTGCACGATGACCTTCCCGAGGAGCTGACGGTGATCGTCGGCGCCCATTTCCATGAAATCGAGACGGTGCGTCACCGTGTCGGCGCTCTGCGCGAAGCGGTCGCGTGAGGGAGGGGGCATGCTGGGGCTGAGCCGTCGCCACCGCAACCAGTATCCGCGCGTCGCGATGGGAGGGCGGGGGCGGTCGGCGGTCCGGCCCTCCGACATTCCCAAGGCGGGCTGGAAGGACATTCTCTGGCGCACCTGGGAGGAGCAGGGAAAGGACAACATCTCCATCGTGGCCGCAGGGGTGGCCTACTACGCCCTGTTCGCCATCTTCCCGGCCATCGCCGCGCTGGTCTCGCTGTACGGCCTTGTCTTCGACCCGGCGGGGGTGGAACAGCAGGTCAATCAACTGGCCGGTCTGCTGCCGCCGGAGGCGCTGGACGTGCTGCGCGATCAGGCGCGCAACGTGGCGTCGGCACCGCGGGAAGGTCTGGGCTTCGGTGTTCTGTTCGGCCTTGCCCTGACACTGTGGAGTGCGTCACGAGGCACCAACTCGCTGATCACCGCGCTGAACATTGCCTACGGGGAGGAGGAGCGGCGCGGCTTCCTCCGGCTCGCCTTCCTATCTCTGGTGCTGACGCTGGCTGGGCTGGTCTTTGTGATCATGACCCTGGCGCTGATCGTGGCGGTTCCAGCGGCCATCAACTTTCTCGGCCTGCGGGACACTCCCATCGGCTGGGCCGCCAGCCTCGCGCGCTGGCCCATCCTGGCGGTGGCGATCGTCCTGGCGCTCGCCGTGCTCTACCGCTACGGCCCGGACCGGCGGCAGCCGAAATGGCGCTGGGTCACCTGGGGATCGTCCATCGCCACGGCGTTGTGGATCATCGCCTCGGTGGGCTTTTCCGTCTACGTCTCGAACTTCGGCAGCTACAACCAGACCTACGGATCGGTCGGGGCGGGCGTGGTGCTTCTGCTGTGGTTCAACCTGACCTCCTACGTGATCCTCATGGGGGCGGAGCTGAACGCGGAGATCGAGCATCAGACCGCCCGCGACACCACGGAAGAGGATGGGCGCGGTCCGAAGCCGATGGGCCATCGGGACGCCTATGTCGCCGACACGGTGGGGAAGCGCCGGGCATAGCGCTTTTTCCCGCGCGGCGCTTTCCTGGTCAGCGGCTGCCGCAGCTCTGAATGACGCCGTCGACCTTGCGGGCGCCGTCCGCGCTCAGCCGGTCATGGACGAAGTCGGACCATAGGCCGGCCCGGTTCAGATCGTCGGCCACGCAGCGGCAGGTGGTGGTGCAGTGCGCCGCCTCCCCGCCGCTGCTGGTGCAGGTCGCCACGCAGGAGGTCTGGAAGCTGCGGACATCCGCCGGGTCGGCGCCAATTCCCATCGCCAGCAAGGACAACAGGCCGAACAACACGGGCTGGTGGAGCAGATAGACCGCCAAGCTGTGTTGACCGGCCCAGGCGAACCCGCGCCCGACCGCTCCACCCGGGGGTTTCGCCAGGGCTGGACGCCACAGCCGCCCCAGCGCCATCCCGGACAGAAAGCCGCCGAACCAGGGGAACAACGGCACATAGTCGTTTGATTCCGGCTCGAAGGTCATCAGCCCGATCCAGCGCAGCCAGGGCTCGTCGAACAGCGGCAGGGCGACCGTCTCGCCCAACGCGATCACCGCCACGCCGAGCATCAGAAGCACCAGCCAGGGAAGGCGCAGCAGTGCGAGGCCGATCAGGCTCGCCACCGCCATATGGTGCAGCACGCCAAAAACGATCGGGCTGTCCGGAAACATGACCGTCGACACAGCCGACACGCCGCCCGCGGCCAGCACCAGCAGGGCGAGGCGCCGCAGGAAGCGGCGCCGGTCGATGCCGCCCTCCGCCGCCAGGACGAGGCTGAGACCCGACAGGATCAGGAAGCTGCCGAGGATGCCGGTGCGCGCGGCCAGCCACAGTGGATCGCCGAACAGGTCGAAATCAGCCAGCCCGAGATAGGTCAGGTCCCAGGAGCCGTGATAGAGCGCCATGGCGAGCAGGGCCACACCGCGCGCCGTGTCGATGACGCCAACACGCCGCGCCGCCGTGGTCGCCGAAGCTGTCGATGCGGATGAGGTGGGGAGGATGGGCATGGGCGCGACTTTTGCCGGAATGGCACGTCCCTGTCCACCGCCGCCCGTCAGGAGGCCATGGTCTGGGAAAGCACCAGCCGGGCGGTGGTGCCCTGTCCGCGCGATCCGGTCATGCTGAAGCTTCCGCCGATCTGAGCGGCCAGCGAACTGACGATCTTCAGGCCGAGACTGGAGGGGCGCGCCAGGGTGAAACCATCGGGAAGGCCCGCACCGTCGTCGCGCACCGTCAGCACCAGATCTCCGTCATCGGCGCGCAGATCAACGACGATCCGCCCGGCCTCGCCATCGGGGAAACCGTGCTCCAAGGCGTTGCTGACCAGTTCGGCGAGGATCAGGGCCAGCGGAATCAGGGTGTCCGGCGGCAGGTCGGACCTGGCGGCGCTGACCGTGCAGTCGATCCGCTCCGCCCCGGAGGTCTTCAGGATGTCCTGACACAGTTCGCGCAGGAACGGCTCCATATCCATCGGGCCGTCATGGGGGGCGTGGAGCCGGCGGTGCAAACGGCCCAATGTGGACAGCCGCCCGGCGGCCTCCTCCAGCGCACGGCGGGCTTCCGGGTCCCTGACCTTGGACTTCTGGATGGCGATCAGCGAGGAGGCGAGCTGAAGGTTGTTGGACACGCGGTGCTGAAGCTCGCTGAACATCACCTGGGTTTGCTGCGTCAGGCGGGCGCTGCGGTTGCGCTCCTCTGCCAGCCGCTCCAGCGCCACGGTCATGATGTGGATCACCGCAATGTCCACCGCCACGACCAGCCCGAAGAAGCCAAGCGCCAGAGCGCTGCCGGGCGCCAGTTCCAGCGAGTGGCTGGGGCCGAGGAAGAAATACCAGGAGGCCAGTCCGCTCAGCAGCGCGGTCATGATGCCCGGCCACAGCCCGGCCAGGAAGGTGGTGACGATGACCGCCGGGAAGAAGGTCAGGAAGGGAAACCCCGCCGGCAGCCGGTCGTCCAGTGTAAGGCGCGCCAGCAGAGCCACGGCGAAGGTCGCCAGGGCGAACGTGAAACCCAACCCCTTGTGCCCGCGCAACCGGGTGAGCTGGGCAAGAGTCATATGCAGCGGTCGTCCGTCTCGGAAGCAAGGGAACGGACGATGCCGTCCGCAGGGGAGAGCGTCTACGATATGGAGATTTGTATGCGAACGCACCGCCTTTTATACGGGTGCCTGGCGAATTAAGTTCGATCTTCGTGAGGTTTGCTTGGCTTGTGGCCCAGGGTCTTCACGCTGAAGTCACGGTTCCGCGAAAATCAGTGCATTGGGTGAGCAACGGTGCCATCGAGCGTTGTGTGGCGATGCGGGCAGCGGCGTCGATGGACTGCAAGGCCGCAGCGATATCCCCTTGCGCGGCCAACCCACGAGCCAGAGCGAGTCGCGCCCAGGCCTCGTCGCCCGATTGTCTCGAGGCAGAGGCTTTCCCGGCGGCGTCACGGGCATTGCGGACGGCGTCTTCCGGCTGGCCGGAGAGCAGCGCGGCCTCGGCGATCCAGATCAGGATTTGCGGCTCGTGGCGCCGAATGCCGAGCATCCGCGCGTGCTCCCGGCCGCCCAGCAGGAGGGACGCTCCATCGTTGAGCGCTCCGGTGCGGACGAGGGCATAGCCCAACGCACCGAGGACCAGCGGCTGGAAGGCGTGCAGCCGGATCGTTTCGGTGATGACAACGGCCCTTTTCAGAGGTTCCACAGCGACGGCGTAGCGCTGCGCGGTCAAGGCAGCCAAGCCGAGATGCAGACAGGCCAGCGCGCGGGACGCGGCGTGGCCGCTGCTTTCCGCTTGGGCAAGCGCCGCATGGGCCAGCCGTAGCGCCTCCTCCGGCTCGCCCAGTTCCGCCCGGCAGCGCGCTTGGTGCGCGGCGATGCACACCGGCGCCAAGGCGGTCGGACCGTGGAGGCGGCACGTTTCCTCACGCGCTGCCAACGCGGCGGCGGCACGCAGGATGGTGTCGGCGTGGCGGAAACGGCCCTCTTCGGTCAAGCCGCGGCCAAGCTTGATGAGCGTTTGCATCTGCTGCCCAGCGCTTTCAGCGCGCCGCCAAATCCGTAGGGCCTGCATGCCGGTCCGCCGAGCCCCCGGCAGATCACCACCGGCCCAGCGCAGCGTGGCCAGGAGCGACAGGGCGCGCGCAACGCGCAAACGGTCGCCGAGGTCTTCGGCGAGCATGCGGGCTTTCTCCGCCGCCTTGATCGCGTCGCCGTCCGACGGCGGATGGGTGCGGGCCAGAGCGGTCCACAGATCAATTCGGCGTTGCGCGTGCCGTTGGGTTTCGGGCAACCGGTCCAGCGCGGCAAGCGCATTCCGGTAATGACGGGCGGCGTCGGCGGGGCGGCAGTCCGCCTCAGCCCGTCGTCCGGCGTGCCGTGCGCAGGCGAAGGCCAGCGCCCAATTGCCGGCGAACGGGGCGTGGTGGGCCATCCACTCGATCCGTTCCGGCCGCCGGTCGCGGCGCAGCGCGTCCAACAGGACGGCGTGCGGCGTCGGATCATCCCGACCGGCGCCATCGGCCTCGGCCGGCCCTCCGTCCGGTTCCGGCAGGACGATGCGTCGTGCGGTGCCGGGCGGCATCCAACCAGCGGGCCGCTCGCACGCTGCGGGAGAGCGGATGACCAGCAGGCACAGCCGTGCGTCCTCAACGGTGTTGCCGAGCGCATCGAGCAGCGCCCCGGTCAGGCTACGCGTCCATTGGGCGTTTTCCACGACGATCAGCACGGGGCGTTCGTAGCACAGGTCCAGAAGGGCGGCGGCCAGCGCCTCCACGTGGAATTCAGCCTTCTGTACGCCGTCCAGCCCCATCCAGAGCGGTTGAAGCGACGGAAGGCCCAACAGGCCACGCATCGCCTCTCCGGCCAACTCGCCGCCGCCGCGTTCGGCGGCCAGGGCGATGTCCTGACGGGCCTTGTCCGGAAGACCATCGGCCAACGGCAAAAGGCTGATGGCCACCGCTTCGAGATCGTCCGGTCCCCCCAGCGGCGGCAACAGGGATTGCGGCCAGCGCAGAATGCTGAAACCGGCTGAAACGGGGCTGTGGACAAGCGCGGCGATCAGGCGGCTGGCGTCCCCGTTCGACGCGGTCAGGGAAAGGATGGAGCCGATGCCTTCCTCGGCACGGTGCAACGCATCCGCGATGTCCATCAGTGCGCGCTGGAACGCGGCACCATCGGGTGGCGCCCCGGCTTCATCCCGAGCGACTGACCGCGGCTGCGCCATCGGTTTCCCCGTAGTGTTGGTTTCAGGGAGCACAGATCCCGTTTCCGCATGCCGGGGCATGCGGAAAGACAATGGCAGATTTCGAAGTGAAGGGTCTGCACTTCTTTTGGTGATAGGTCGGGGTGATCGGAGACATACTGCCGCATGGCCCTCCGCGATCCATTGCGTCCGGAAAGCGAAACGGCGCCGCGGATTGCCGGGCGCCGTTCGTTGCTGCCTTGAGCACTCACAACCTTGCCGAAAGTCTTAACCGGAAGGATCTGGTTCCTTCGGTTGCGCTCTCGGTGCCGCGTCAGCGCTTCATGGCGATGCCCTCGACCTGCGACACGTCGCGAACCGCGCCGCGGTCGGCGCTGGTGGTCAGGGCGGCATAGGCGCGCAGGGCAGGCGAGACGACGCGGTTGCGGTTGGCCGGCTTCCAGGCGTCGGCGCCCTTGGCGTTCTCGGCGTCGCGGCGGCGCTGCAGTTCCTCGGCGGACAGGGCGAGGTTGATCTTGCGGTTGGGGATGTCGATCTCGATCCGGTCGCCGTCCTGGACAAGACCGATGGCGCCGCCCTGCGCCGCTTCCGGCGAGGCGTGGCCGATCGACAGGCCCGACGTGCCGCCGGAGAAGCGGCCGTCGGTGACCAGCGCGCAGGCCTTGCCCAGCCCCTTCGACTTCAGGTAGCTGGTCGGGTAGAGCATCTCCTGCATGCCGGGGCCGCCGCGCGGGCCTTCGTAGCGGATGACCACCACGTCGCCAGCCTTGACCGTGTCGCCCAGGATGGCCTCGACCGCCGCGTCCTGGCTTTCGAAGACGCGGGCCGGGCCGGCGAAGACGAGGTTGGAGGCGTCCACGCCCGCGGTCTTCACGATGCAGCCCTTCTCGGCGATGTTGCCGAACAGCACGGCGAGGCCGCCGTCCTTGCTGAAGGCGCTGTCGACCGAGCGGATGACGCCCTTGTCGCGGTCGAGGTCCAGTTCCGGCCAGCGCTTCTCCTGGCTGAAGGCGATGGTCGTCGGGATGCCGCCGGGGGCGGCCTTGAACATGGTGTGGACGCCCTCGTCCTGGGTGCGCTTGACGTCCCAGCGGTCCAGCGCGTCGCCCAGCGTCTTGGCGTGGACGGTCGCGACGTCGCGGTTCAGCAGCCCGCCGCGGTCAAGCTCGCCCAGGATGCCGAAGATGCCGCCGGCCTTGTGCACGTCCTCAATGTGAACATCGGACACCGCCGGGGCGACTTTGCAGACGTTGGGCACACGGCGCGACAGCCGGTCGATGTCGGCCATGGTGAAGGGCACCTGACCCTCCTGCGCGGCGGCCAGCAGGTGCAGCACCGTGTTGGTGGAGCCGCCCATGGCGATGTCGAGCGTCATGGCGTTCTCGAACGCCTCGAAGGTGGCGATGCCGCGGGGCAGGGCGGTGGAATCCTCCTCCTGGTACCAGCGGCGGCACAGCTCAACCGCCATGCGGCCGGCGGCCAGGAACAGCTCCTTGCGGTCGGCGTGGGTCGCCAGGATGGTGCCGTTGCCGGGCAGGGAAAGGCCCAGCGCCTCGGTCAGGCAGTTCATCGAGTTGGCGGTGAACATGCCGGAGCAGGAGCCGCAGGTCGGGCAGGAGCCGCGCTCCATCACCGCCGCCTCCTCGTCGGTCACCGTCGGGTCGGCGGCGGCGACCATGGCGTCGATCAGATCCACGGCCTTGGTCTTGCCACGCCAGTTGACCTTGCCGGCCTCCATTGGGCCGCCCGACACGAAGACCGCCGGGATGTTCAACCGCATGGCGGCCATCAGCATGCCGGGGGTGATCTTGTCGCAGTTGGAGATGCAGACCAGCGCGTCGGCGCAGTGGGCGTTCACCATATACTCGACGGCGTCGGCGATCAGCTCGCGCGAGGGCAAGCTGTAGAGCATGCCGTCGTGGCCCATGGCGATGCCGTCGTCCACGGCGATGGTGTTGAATTCCTTGGCGACGCCGCCGGCCTTCTCGATCTCGCGGGCGACGAGCTGACCCAGATCCTTCAGGTGAACGTGCCCCGGCACGAACTGGGTGAAGGAGTTGGCGATCGCGATGATCGGCTTGCCGAAATCGCCGTCCTTCATGCCCGTCGCGCGCCACAGGCCGCGGGCGCCCGCCATGTTGCGGCCGTGCGTGGAAGTGCGGGAGCGATAATGCGGCATGTCTCTACCTCAAGGATCGAACATTGCGTGCGGATGCGCAGGGGCAGCAACACTAGCAATCCCGAAGGCCAGAAACCAGACCTCTCGTTCCCTTTTGGGCCCCATTTTCCGGCAGGCGGGGCATAGGAGCTTTGCGGAGAACGGGGAGGGGGAGCGCCCCGCCCCGTCAGCCGCGCGACGCGTCCCGGCGCGCCGCCTTGCCCGGCTTTCCGCTGGCCGCCCCGCCTCGGGAGATCTGGCCGCCGGTCTTTGTGGTGCCGGTCTGCTCCGTCCGTCCGGCGGCCACCGCCGACAGATTCTCCGCCGCTGCCCGCGTGCCGCCACCCCGAGTGGCCTTGGGAGTGGCTTCGGGCGCCGTTTTCGGTTTTTCCGATCTTGGCTTCATGGTGGCCGTTTTGGAGCGCCGTTTCGGTGAGGCATCCGACGCGCTGCTTTCCGTCTCCTCGCTTTGCCGCTCCGCGCGGATCTCGTCGTCGACCTCGGCTTCGGCCTGAGCCCAATGCTCGTCATGCCGGCCATCGGGGCGGCCATCCCGTTCCCAAATGTCGTGGGCGCGGCGGCGAACACGCTCGGCCCGATCCTGGTCCGGCTTTCGGCTCATGGGGTTGCCTCCTCCTGGTCATGGCGGATCACGGACCGGGCGGGTCACGGACCGGCCTTCCCGTCACAACGCAGGAGAGAGGCAGTGGTTTCAAACCATCCGAAACGACGGACCAAACCGCGGGCGATGCCCCGTCAACGGCTGTCCTGCCCGACGAACCGGCTTTCGAAGCGGGCGGCGTCGGCGGGGGCCAAGGCCACGTGCACATGGGCCTGCCCATCCTCGTCCCGGCGATCCAGCACCTGCCCATGCTCGTACAGCCACGCCAGGGCGCGTCCGTCCGACAGGTTGACGCTCAGCTCCAGCACCTGCCGCTCGGCCGATACGCGGCGGTCCAGAAGATCCAGCAGGTCGTCCAGCCCCTCCCCGGTCAGGGCGGACACGGCGACGGCCCGTTCCTCTCCCTCCATCATCCGCTGGTTGGCGAGGCGCATGTGGAGCGCGCCGCGGGCCGTCGCCGGCATCTGGTCGGTCTTGTTCAAAACCTCCACCACCCGCGGGTCGTTGGCGGCATCGATCCCGAGGTCGGCCAGCACAGAATCCACGTCCGCCTTCTGCGCCGCCGTGTCGGGATGCGAGACGTCGCGGACATGCAGGATCAGGTCGGCGGCCTGCACCTCCTCCAGCGTCGCGCGGAAGGCGGCGACGAGTTGGGTCGGCAATTCCGACACGAAGCCCACCGTGTCCGACAAGGCCATGGTCTTGCCGGAGGAGAGCGCGATCCGGCGCACCGTGGGGTCGAGCGTGGCGAACAGCATGTCCTCGGCGGCGACCCCAGCGCCGGACAGCCGGTTGAACAGCGTCGATTTGCCGGCGTTGGTGTAGCCGACCAGCGCCACCAGCGGCGTGCCGCCGCGCTGCCGGGCGGAGCGGTGCAGCTTGCGGGTCCGCCGCACCTCCTCCAGATCCGACTTCAGGCGGCTGATGCGCTCGGCGATCAGACGGCGGTCGAGTTCGAGCTGGCTTTCGCCGGGGCCGCCCAGGAAGCCGAAACCGCCGCGCTGCCGCTCCAGGTGGGTCCAGGACCGCACCAGCCGCGAGCGCTGGTAGGTGAGGGCCGCCAACTCGACCTGCAACTGGCCCTCGCGGGTGTGGGCGCGCTCCCCGAAGATTTCCAGGATGAGGCCGGTGCGGTCAATCACCTTGGCCATGCAGCGGCGCTCCAGATTGCGCTGCTGCACCGGGCTGAGCGGATGGTCGATCACCACCAGATCGGCGTGGAAGGCTTCCACCATGCCGCCGATCCGATCGGCGGTGCCGCGCCCGAACAGGGTGGCGGGGTCGGGGCGGGCGACGCGGATCACCTCGGCGTGCGGCACCTCCAGGCGGATGGCCTGGGCAAGCGCGATCGCTTCGGAGAGCCGCGCGTCGGGCTGGCGCGCCGCGGCGTTTCCATCGTCGGGGTGCGTGGGCAGGACCGGCAGGATAACCAGGGCGCGGCCGGCGGAGGGCGGTCCCGCCCCGTCAGGATCGTTGCCCTGGACGCTACGGGAAACGAAGGCGGCGGAACGGGGTGACGGGCGGTCGTCGGAATCAGGCATCGGGCTGGCACCGTTCCTTCTGGCGATGGGGTTGAGCGATCAAGAGTTGCAGGTCCGCAAAAAACAGCGCGCCGCTGCCGCGGTTCCAAAACCGTCCGGAATCGTGCACAAACCGGTGGCGTGTAACCTCTGGACATACTCCCATCATGTCATCCTTGGACCGCGGCGCCGCCTCACCCCATACGGTCATGCCCAACCGGTCCGCCGGCGTGCCCGGCACCGGCGTGCTGGACCGCTGGCCCTGGTGGGGGCTGTGCGCGGCGCTGGCGGCGGTGATGGTGGCGTCGGCCCTGGCGATCGGCTTCCGCACCCCTTACTGGTCGCACGCCGACCAGGATCTGGTGCTGGCCTATCACGGGCTGCTGTTCAGCGAGGGGCTGCCCCAGGAGTATTTCGACCATCCCGGCTACACCTATTTCCTGGTGATCGAGGTCTGGTACCGGCTGCTGCACGCGCTTGGCCTGATGCCGGTCATCACCCTCTCCGGCCTGCCGCCCGCCGCCGACACCGCAGCCTACAACGCGGCCTGGCAGAATTTGGTGGAGGCCGGGCGGGCTCTGTCCATCCTCGTCACCACCGGCTTCGCGCTGATCTACGCCAACCTCGTCCGCGCGCTGGTCGGCGATCGTCGGGTGGCCTTCCTGGCGGCCGTGGTGATGGCCTTCGGCATCGGCCTGTCCACCCAGGCGCGGCAGATGCGCACCGACCTGCTGTCGGCCTCCTTCGTGGTGACGGCGCTTCTTCTGGTGCTGGTCGCCATCCGCACCGCACCGGGATGGCGGCCTCTGCTGCTTCTCGGGCTGGCCGGGCTGCTGGCCGGACTGGCGGTGGTGACGAAGATCCAGGCGATCTTCCTGGCGCTGGGCATTCCGGTGATTGCGCTGGCCTTCGGGCACCGCTTCGCGGGGGAGGGCGGACGATACTGGATCGCCGCCGGGATTCTGGCTCTGGCGGCGGGCGCGGCGGCGCTGCCCGCGGTGGCCCTGATCCAGCATGGCATCGCCAGCGCCGGCCAGTCGCTCTATCCCTACCGTCCGGTCGGCGGCGGATTGTCGGGGGTCTATCAGGGGATCATCGTCGGCTGGGCCTTCCTCGGCATGGCCGTCTACGCGGCGGTGTGGCGGGTGCGCCTGTCCTACGCGGCGGCGGCCATGGCGGCGGTCGCGCTCGGGCTGGCGCTCGGCGTGCTCGCCCTGACGATCCGCCCGCATGAGCAGAACGTCATCGCCGTCGCCAACCTGATCGAGCACATGTTCGTCTTCACCACCTGGAAGCATCAGGCGGCGCTCCAGGGGCAGGAGCAGGTGCTCTCCGACGGGCTGGTGACGCTGCTGGCGAAGGGGCTATGGCGCACGCTGGCGATCCGCACCATCGTCTTACACCCCGACAACATTCCGCAGACCGTCGTGGTGGAGTGGTTCATCATCGGCGGCTGCATCGTCCTGTGGCGCCGAGGGGAGCGGGTGGCCGCGGCGCAGGCGGCGCTTCTGCTGCTGGTCGCCTGGGGTTTGGAGACGCTGTTCTCCCTGCGCGGCTTCCAGCGGGCCTACGCCGCTTACACCGACCCGTTGATGGGGCTTGCCGCGGCCTGGGTGCTGCTGTGCCTGCCCGGTCTTCTGGAGCGCACCCGGACGCGCCGCTGGATATTCGGCATGGTGGCGCTGGTGGTGGTGGTTGCCCAGGTCTGGCCCGCCATCGAGGCCATCCGCCTGCCCAACCCGGCCGGCCAATGTGGCTGGATACCCACTTATATGAAGCGGGTCGAGCCCTTCCCCTTCTGCCGCCCCGGTTGAGGCGCGGCGCGGGCGTCCCACATCATGGGGATAGGCTGACCACGAGGCTCGACCCCATGGACGACACCGCCGACACCCCCTGGAAGACCGATCCGGACGCCCCCGACGCCGCGGGGAATGCTGCGGGAGGGGGAGGCGCCGACGAACTGGATCGGCGGGTGGCCGCCGCAGCGATGCGGCTCGCCGCCGGGCAGGGCTGGCGCAACACCGGGTTGCTGGCGATCGCACGGGCGGCGGGGGTGGCGCCCGACGTCTTCTACCGCCGCTTTCCCGATCGCTCCGATGTGCTGGCCGCCGTGTCGCGGGTCGCCGACACCGCGGTTCTCGCCGACGACGCGCCAGCCGGTCCGGACGAGAGCGCCCGCGACCGGCTGTTCGACGTGATGATGCGCCGTTACGACGCTTTGCTGCCCTACCGGGACGGGTTGCGCTCGGTCGTCCGCGACCTGCGGCGGGAGCCGCTGACCGCGCTGGCCTTCTCCCGTCATTTCGGGCGGTCGATGGCCTGGATGCTGCGTGCCGCCGGGGTGGGGGCCGACCGGACCGGCGGCGCCCTGCTCGTGGCCGGGCTGGGCGCGGTGCAGGCGCGGGTCATGCGCGTCTTCTTGGAGGACGACAGCGCCGACCTATCGCGGACCATGGCGGCGCTCGATTCCGAACTGCGGCGGGCGGAACGCTGGGCTGGGGCATTACGCCGCAGATCCGGACGCGACTCCGCAACCGAATCGCCCACAGCCCCGCAGGGCGCCGTGGAACCGACCAGGGAACCAGGAAGCGCGTCCGCCGGTTGAGGTTCCGTAGGACGCAGTGTAGCCCCTGGTGCGACGCACAAGGGCGTTGACTATCTTTTTGGCAATCTGCATAGTCGCGCCACAGGTTTGCTGCGCCGCAGCACGCCGAATGAATCCTTTCGTCGGGGGTGAGAACCATGGCCAAGCAGACCGGTAACCCGTTCCTCGAATTCGATCTGTCCAAGATGCTGGGCGAATACAAGGTGCCGGGCCTGGACATCGAGTCCATCCTGGCGAGCCAGCGTAAGAACATCGAGGCGGTGACCTCCGCCAACCAACTCGCGATCGAGGGTCTGCAGGCCGTGCTGCGCCGCCAGGCCGAGATCGTCCGCTCCTCCGTCGAGGAGGCCGGCAGCTACGTGAATCAGGTCGCCGCCGCCGGCACGCCGGAAGAGAAGGCCGCCAAGCAGGCCGAACTGGTGAAGACCGCCTTCGAGAAGGCCCTGTCGAACATCAAGGAACTGGCCGAGCTGGTCGCCAAGTCCAACACCGAGGCCGCCGACGTGCTGTCCAAGCGCGTGTCGGAGAGCCTGGACGAGGTCAAGGCCGCCATCGCCAAGAAGTAAGCTCCGCTTCAGCCGGAGAGTGCCGCAAGGGGCCGCCCACCGGGGCGGCCCTTTCGCGTTTCAGCGTCGCCGCCGTCGGTGATAGCCTTGCCCGTGACGATTGACACCGTGACAAACCGCAATAGGGCAGGGACGAGACCCGTGACCATCAGTTACGACGATTTTCTGAAGGTGGACATCCGCGTCGGCACCATCACCGCGGCGGAGCCTTTTCCGGAGGCGCGCAAGCCCGCTTACAAGCTGACCATCGACTTCGGGCCGGAAATCGGGACCCGGCGCAGCTCCGCCCAGATCACGCGCCACTATACGCTCAATGAGCTGGTGGGGCGGCAGGTGCTGGGCGTGGTGAACTTCCCGCCCAAGCGCATCGGCCCTTTCACCAGCGAGGTTCTGTGTCTGGGCCTGCCCGACGCGGATGGCGAGGTGGTGCTGGTCGGACCCGGGCAGGGCGTGCCGAACGGCGGGCGGCTGTACTGAGGTCAACGAAAAGCAAAAGGGCCGGGAGGCGTTGCCGCCCCGGCCCTTTTGTTTTGGGCGAAGCCGCTTACTCGGCGCGCTCGATGGAGCCCCAGAGGTCGTATTCGTCGGCGTGCTCGATGGTCACGTCCACGATGTCGCCCGGCTTCACGTTCGTTTCGCCGTTCAGGAAGACGTTGCCGTCGATCTCCGGGGCATCGGCGTAGGAACGGCCGATGGCGCCCTCCTCGTCGACCTCGTCGATGAGGACGCCGAGCGTGAACCCGACCTTCTGCTGGAGCCGCTCGGCGCTGATCGCCTTTTGCGTTTCCATGAAGCGCTCCCAGCGCTCCTGCTTGACCTCTTCCGGCACGGCGCCGGGAAGGTCGTTGGCGGTGGCGCCCTCGACCGGCTCGTACTTGAAGCAGCCGACGCGGTCGAGCTGCGCTTCCTTCAGCCAGTCCAGCATGAACTGGAAGTCCTCCTCCGTCTCGCCGGGGAAGCCGGTGATGAAGGTGGAGCGCAGCACCAGATGCGGGCATTCCTGCCGCCACTTCCGGATGCGGTCGAGCTGCTTCTCCTGGGCCGCCGGACGGCGCATCGCCTTCAGCACGGTGGGGGAGGCGTGCTGGAACGGGATGTCCAGATAGGGGAGGATGCGGCCCTCCGCCATCAGCGGGATCACCTCGTCCACATGCGGGTAGGGGTAGACGTAGTGCAGGCGCACCCAGACGTCGAAGTTCGCCAGCTCGCGGCAGAGGTCGATGAAGCGCGCCTTCACCTTGCGCCCGTACCAGTCCTCTTCCGCGTACTTGCGGTCGACGCCGTAGGCGCTGGTGTCCTGGGAGATGACCAGCAGTTCCTTGACGCCAGCGGTCGCCAGCTTTTCTGCCTCGCGCAGGACCGAAGCGACCGGACGGCTGACCAGATCGCCGCGCAGGGACGGGATGATGCAGAAGCTGCAGCGGTTGTTGCAGCCTTCCGAGATCTTCAGATAGGCGTAGTGGCGTGGGGTCAGCCGCAGCCCTTCCGGCGGCACCAGATCGGTGAAGGGGTCGTGGACCGGCGGCACGGCATCGTGCACCGCGTTGACCACCTGCTCGTACTGGTGGGGGCCGGTGACGGCCAGCACGTCCGGATGGACCTGCCGGATCATGTCCGATTCCACGCCCATGCAGCCGGTCACGATGACCCGGCCGTTTTCCTTGATCGCCTCGCCGATGGCCTCCAGCGATTCCTTCTTGGCGGAATCGAGGAAGCCGCAGGTGTTGACCAGCACGACGTCCGCGCCGTCGTAGGACGGCGAGATCTCGTAGCCTTCGGCGCGCAGGCGCGTGAGGATGCGCTCGGAGTCGACGAGCGCTTTGGGACAGCCCAGGCTGACGATCCCCACCTTGGGGGAGGAAGCCGGGTTGGTCTTGAAACCGGGAATGGACGGGGGCGTGCTGGTCATGGCGCGCATATATAGGCGAGTCGCGGCGCAACGCCAGACAAAACGCGCGGCGCAGCCCCGACACGAGGTGGTAGGTGCCCTGCGTTGTCTCCGCACCTGTCCGGTAATCCGCACGGCGCCACAGGGGGGTGCGACACCTTGTGCTGAATGAGGTTTGAGGTCAATGTTTCGTTTACCCTCCCGATACCGTAGTGTGCGGCTCGTCGTCGGGGGTGGGGAGTCATGGACTTGCCTGCTGGGGTATGTTAGTTTGGTGTTCGTATAGTCTCTGAAACGTACAGACTCGTTGCCGGCACTTGCTGTGCAGCGCTTGTTTATTCTGGCAACTGTCGAGACCCCGCTGTCATGTCGAAAAGCCCGCCGTCCCTGGCTTCGGCGCAAGCGATTGCCGAGGTCATGATGCACATCGGCCATATCGCCGACAGCATGGGCTATACGCAGGGCTTGAAACCGTCGCAATGGACGGCGTTGCGCTACTTCGCGCGCGCCAACGACAGCCAGCGGACGGTGTCCGCCTTCGCCGACTTTCACGCGACGACCCGCGGCGCGGCGTCCCAGATGGTCGAGGTCCTGGTGACGAAGGAACTGCTGACGCGCGTCCCGGTGCCGGAGGACCGCCGCGTCGTGCAGCTTCACCCCACGGAGAAGGCGCTGGCCCTTCTCGAACACGATCCGCTGAAGGACTTCGCCGCGGTCATCGCGGCCCTGCCGGGACCGGAGCAGTTCCAACTCGCGGACCTGCTGTCGCGCGTGCTGAAGGGTTTGTTGAGCAAACGGGCCTGAACAGGAGGGGTGCTGTTGCCCCCACCCAAACCCTCCCCCGCTTCGCAGGAGAGGGAACTACCCCCCTCTCCCGCGAAGCTCTCGCACAAACCAGAGGTTTGTGCTGACGCGGCAGGCGGACATTCGGTCCGCCGAGAGCGGAGGAGCGCCGGGAAGGTGGCAAGAACGTCACCGAACTACGCGCTCCCCACGGTCGGCCCCTTCAACCGCTCGACCGCCTGGGTGACGATCTCGTGCAGGCCTTCGCCGCCCGCGCTGCTGTGCTCCAGCAGGCGCTGGCGCATGCGCGGCTCCCAGAAGGCGCGGATGTGGCCGGCGGTCTCGGCCACCGCCTCGTCCTGCGGGTAGGACTGAAAATAGCTGGCGATCTGATTCGCCATACGGACGAGTTCGCGTGTGGTGTCCATGGGTCGGCTCCCGGAAATTTGGTTTTCTTCGTCAACGGAACAGCATGACGCCGTTACCGCGCGCACGGGCGGCCAGCGTCATGCTGGCGGCGCGGGCGAGCTTCAGCGCCAGTGCCGTGGGGGCGGAAATGGTGGCGAGCATGGGGATGCCGATGGTCGCGGCCTTCTGGACCAGCTCGAAGCTGCAACGGCTGCTCATCACCGCGAAGCCGTCGGACGGGTCGATCCCCGCACGGGCCAGCGCGCCGGCCAGCTTGTCGAGGGCGTTGTGCCGCCCGACGTCTTCCCGCGCCATCACGATGCGCCCCTCCGGCCCGGCCCAGGCCGCGGCGTGCAGGGACTTGTTGGCGCGGTTCATCGGCTGATGGTCGGGCAGGGCGGTGAACGCGGCGGCCACCGCCTCCACCGACGGGGTGAAGCCCGCCGTCACCCGCGGCGGCTCGCGCACCGCGTTGGCGAGGCTGTCAATCCCGCACAGGCCGCAGCCGCTCCGCCCCTCCATGGAACGGCGGCGGAGCGAGCCGCGCAGAAGACGCAACGGGTCGGCCTCGATGGACAGGACGATGCCGTCCTCCACCGGGCGGACGGCAATGCGGTCGATGTCGGCGGCGCTGCCGACGATTTCCTCGCACAGGCTGAAGCCCAGCGCGAAGTCCTCCAGATCGGCGGGCGTCGCCATCATCACGGCGTGGGAGCGTCCGTTGTATTCGAACGCCACCGGAGTCTCCTCGGCGACCAGCCACGTCACGTTTGCCTGATTCGCCGCCTGATCGGCGGTTTCCGGAAAGCCGGTGCCGCTGGCCGGCAGGGAATGGGCGTGGGTGAGCATGGCCGGTCCTCCGCTGCGCGTTGCCGCTTTACTCCGCCGCCACTTCCACCAGATCGCCGCGGCGGATCTGCCAGTCGGACGGGTGGTTGCTCAGCGTCACCTGCACCGCGGTTACCTTGTATTCGGGGCAGTTGGTGGCCCAATCCGAATTCTCGGTCGTGACCACGTTGGCGCCCGTCACCGGGTGGTGGAAGGTGGTGTAGACCACCCCCTGCGGCATCCGGTCGGAGATGCGCGCCCGCAGCGTGGTGGCGCCGACGCGACTGGCGATGGAGACCAGATCGCCGTCGCGGATGCCCCGCTCCTCGGCGTCGTGGGCGTGGACCTCAAGGATGTCTTCCGGATGCCACGCCACGTTGGCGGTGCGGCGGGTCTGGGCGCCGACGTTGTAATGGCTGAGGATGCGGCCCGTCGTCAGGATCAGCGGGTAGAAGCGGGAGGCCCGCTCTTCCGTCGGCACATACTCGGTGATCATGAAGCGGCCCCGGGACGCCTTGCCCTCGCGGACGAAGCCGTCGGCGTGCATGATCGGGGTGCCGACCGAGTCCTCGTCGGTGCACGGCCATTGCACGCTGCCCACCCGGTCCAGCTTCGCGAAGCTGACGCCAGAGAAGCTCGGGGTCAGGCGGGCGATCTCGTCCATGATCTGCGCGCTGGTCCGGTAGTACATGGGATAGCCCATGGCGGTGGCCAGATCGCAGACGACCTCCCATTCCTGTTTGCCGGTCTTGGATGGCATCACCGGGCGGACGCGGTTGATGCGGCGCTCGGCGTTGGTGAAGGTGCCGTCCTTCTCCAGGAAGGAGGTGCCGGGCAGGAAGACGTGGGCGAAGGCCGCGGTCTCGTTCAGGAACAGGTCCTGCACCACGACGATCTCCATGGCCCGCAGGGCGGCGAACACATGCTGGGTGTTCGGGTCGGACTGGGCGATGTCCTCGCCCTGGACGAACAGGCCCATGAAGGTGCCGTCCACCGCGGAGTCGAACATGTTGGGGATGCGCAGGCCCGGCTCGGGGTCGAGCGCGGCGTTCCACACCTCCTCGAACTGCTGGCGGACCACGTCGTCGGAGACGTGGCGGTAGCCGGTCAGCTCGTGCGGGAAGGAGCCCATGTCGCAGGAGCCCTGGACGTTGTTCTGGCCGCGCAGCGGGTTCACGCCGACGCCGTCACGCCCGATGTTGCCGGTCGCCATGGCGAGATTCGCCATGCCCATCACGGCGGTCGAGCCCTGGCTGTGCTCGGTCACGCCCAGGCCGTAATAGATGGCCGCGTTGCCGCCGGTGGCGTAGAGCCGGGCCGCCGCGCGCATCTCCGCCGCCGGGATGCCGGTGTACTGCTCGGTGTTCTCCGGGGAGTGGCGCGGGTCGCGGACGAAGGCTTCCCAACGGGCGAACTCCATCGGGTCGCACCGCTCGGCCACGAAATTGCGGTCGACCAGCTCCTCGGTCACGATCACATGGGCCAGCGCGTTCATTGCGGCGACGTTGGTGCCGGGACGGAGCTGGAGGTGGTGCGTGGCCGAGACGTGCGGGCTGCGCACGAGGTCGATGCGGCGCGGGTCGATGACGATCAGCTTGGCGCCCTGGCGCAGCCGCTTCTTCATGCGCGAGCCGAAGACCGGGTGGCCGTCCGTCGGGTTGGCGCCGATGACCAGGATCACGTCCGACTTGTCGACGCTTCGGAAGTCCTGCGTGCCGGCAGACGTGCCGAAGGTCTGCTTCAGGCCGTAGCCGGTCGGGGAGTGGCAGACACGGGCGCAGGTGTCGACGTTGTTGTTGCCGAAGGCGGCGCGGATCATCTTCTGGACGACATACACCTCCTCGTTCGTGCAACGGGACGAGGTGATGCCGCCGATGGAGCCGCGGCCATACTTCTGCTGGACCGCGCGCAGACGGGTGGCGGCGTAAGAGATCGCCTCCTCCCAGGACACGACGCGCCACGGATCGTCGATGCTCTCGCGGATCATCGGCTGCGTCTGGCGGTCGGCGTGGGTGGCGTAGCCCCAGGCGAAGCGGCCCTTGACGCAGGAATGGCCCTCGTTGGCGCCGCCATCCTTGTGGGGGACCATGCGGACCACTGTGGTGCCCTTCATCTCCGCCTTGAAGGAGCAGCCGACGCCGCAATAGGCGCAGGTGGTGATGACGCTGTGCTCCGGCTGGCCCAGCTCGATCAGCGACTTCTCGGTCAGGGTGGCGGTCGGGCAGGCCTGGACGCAGGCGCCGCAGGACACGCACTCGCTGTCCATGAACTGTTCGAGCGCGCCCGGCGACACCTTGCTGTCGAAGCCGCGCCCGTCGATGGTCAGGGCGAAGGTGCCCTGGACCTCGCCGCAGGCCCGCACGCAGCGCGAGCAGACGATGCACTTGGACGGGTCGAAGGTGAAGTAGGGGTTGCTCTCGTCCTTCACGGCGGCGCGGTGGTTCTCACCCTCGTAGCCGTAGCGGACGTTGCGCAGGCCGACCGCGCCGGCCATGTCCTGAAGCTCGCAATTGCCGTTGGTCGGGCAGGTCAGGCAGTCCAGCGGGTGGTCGGAGATGTACAGCTCCATCACGCCGCGGCGCAGCCGGCCCAGACGCTCGTTCTGGGTGTGCACCTTCATGCCCGGGGCGACCGGCGTGGTGCAGGAGGCCGGCGTGCCGCGCCGTCCCTCGATCTCCACCATGCACAGGCGGCAGGAGCCATAGGCGTCCAGCATGTCGGTGGCGCACAGCTTCGGCACGGTGATGCCGGCTTCCATCGCCGCGCGCATCACCGAGGTGCCTTCCGGCACGGTCACCGTGCGGCCGTCGATGTCCAGCGTCACCATGGTGGCGGACTCGCGGGCCGGGGTGCCGTAATCGATGTCTTGGATGGACATGGGGTCTGGTCCTTTCCGCTCACTCGGCCGCGACAGCCGCGGGGCTGCGGGTGAAATCCTCGGGGAAGTGCTTCAGGGCGCTGCGCACCGGGATCGGCGTCATGCCGCCCATGGCGCAGAGCGAGCCGTCGGTCATGACCTCGCACAGGTCGTTGAGCAGTGTGATGTTCGCCGCAACCTTCTCGCCGGCGATGATGTGGTCCATCACCTCGACGCCGCGCACCGCGCCGATGCGGCAGGGGGTACACTTGCCGCAGGATTCGGCGGCGCAGAACTCCATGGCGAAGCGGGCCTGTTTGGCCATGTCCACGCTGTCGTCGAAGACGACGATGCCGCCGTGGCCGACCATCGCCTCGACCGCCGCGAAGGCCTCGTAATCCTTCGGCAGCTCGAACAGCGAGGGCGGCAGGTAGGCGCCGAGCGGGCCGCCGGCCTGCACCGCGCGGATCGGGCGCCCGGTGATGGTGCCGCCGCCGAACTCGTAGAGCAGCTCGTGCAGGGTGACGCCGAAGGCCTTCTCGACGATGCCGCCGTGCTTGATGTTGCCGGCGAGTTGGAAGGCCAGCGTGCCGCGCGACCGGCCGACGCCGAAGTCGCGGTAGTGGTTGGCGCCCTTGTCCAGGATGATCGGGACCGAGGTCAGCGACAGCACGTTGTTGACGACGGTCGGTTTGCCGAAGAGGCCCTCCAGCGCCGGCAGCGGCGGCTTGGCCCGGACCGTGCCGCGCTTGCCCTCCAGGCTTTCCAGCATGGAGGTCTCCTCGCCGCAGATGTAGGCGCCGGCCCCGACGCGGACGTCGAGGTGGAAGCGGTGGGCGGTGCCGTGGATCTCGTCGCCCAGCCACTTCTCGTCATAGGCCAGCCGGATCGCTTCGCGCATGGTCGCGACGGCGTGCGGGTACTCGGAGCGGATGTAGATGTAGCCTTCGGTGGCGCCCACCGCGATGGCGGCGATGGTCATGCCCTCGATCAGGCAGAAGGGGTCGCCTTCCATGATCATGCGGTCGGCGAAGGTGCCGCTGTCGCCCTCGTCGGCGTTGCAGCAGATGTACTTCTGGTCCGCCTTGGCGTTCAGCACCGTGTTCCACTTGATGCCGGTCGGGAAGCCGGCGCCGCCGCGGCCGCGCAGGCCGGATTCGGTGACCTCGGTGACGATCTCCGCCGGGGTCATGGCGAGCGCCCGCTCCAGCCCGCGGAAGCCGCCGTGCAGCCGGTAATCCTCGACCGACAGCGGGTCGATGATGCCGCAGCGGGCGAAGGTCAGCCGCTCCTGCTTGGCGAAATAGGGGATCTTCTCAGTCAGGCCGTGGGCCAGCGCGTGGTCGGCGCCTTCGAGGAAGCCGGCGTCGAACAGGCCGGCCACGTCCTCGGCCATCACCGGGCCGTAGGCGACGCGGCCCTCGGGCGTCTCCACCTCGACCAGAGTCTCCAGCCACAGCATGCCGCGGGAGCCGTTGCGGACGATGCGCAGCGGGATGCCACGCTTGGTGGCCTCGGCGCGGATGGCGGCGGCGGTCTCGTCGGCGCCCACCGACAGAGCGGCGGCGTCGCGCGGCACGTACACCGTGTGCAGGGGCTCGCTCATCGCGCGGCCTCCGTGGCCAGGGTGGAGGCGGTGATGGCGTCGAAGCGGGCCGGGCTGACCCGGCCGTGCAGCGTCTCGTCCACCATCACGGCGGGGGCCAGGGCGCAGTTGCCCAGGCAGAAGACCGGTTCCAGCGAGAAGGCGTCGTCGGCGGTGGTCTCGTGGAAGTCCACCTTCAGGCGGCGGCGGATGTGGTCGATCAGCCCGTCGGCGTTCATCGACTGGCAGGCCTCGGCCCGGCAGACCTTGATCGTGTGGCGGCCCGGACGGCTGCGGCGGAATTCGTGGTAGAAGGACACCACCCCGTGCACGTCGGCGCGCGACAGGTTCAGCTCACGCGCTAGCAGCGGGATGGCCTCCTCGTCGATGCAGCCGAATTCTTCTTGCAGAGCGTGCAGCATCGGCAGCAAGGCCCCGCGCAGGTGACGGTTGGCGGCGATCACCGCCGTGGCGCGGTCCTCGCTCCATGGAGATCGGGCGTTCATGGTCTCCTCCCCCGCGCCCGCCTGGATCGGCGGCGCTTCGTTGGTGTCTTGTCCGTCAGCGTTACGGACATTGGGGGAGGCGCGCAAATTTGATTTTCTGATGCGGTGATAGGGTTTGGCTATCACCACACGAGCAGAACGGTTATGCCATTGAGATCATAGCCCTTTTTGGAGGCCCCAGGGGGATAGCGCCTCGTCGGTCAAGGCGCGTACGCGCTCGGCGAGGCCCGGTTCCGCGGCAACGGCGGCCAGCGCCTTGGCGAGCGGGGCGGGCGGTTCGCGGTCGGCGTAGACGAGTCCGACAGCGTAGGTGAGGTCCGGCTCGGTCAGCGGCAGAGCCACCAGATCGGGGTGGAGCGCGACCAGGGTGAGGAGCTGGCTCGGCACCACGCTGGCGGCCAGACCGCTGCGCACGATGGTGTAGATGGTGACGATGGAGTTCGTCTCCATCAGCGGAACCACCGTCCGGTCGGCCATGCGGAAAGCGGTGTCGGCGATGCGCCGGTTCTGCATGTCCGGGGTGAGCAGGCACAACGGCAGCTTCGCCGCGTCCGCCCAGCGGATGCTGGTGGTGCCCTCCCGGACCTGACGGCGCTGCGCCAGCAGGAAGTAGCGCTCCGAGAACAGCGGAACGGTGCGGACGTTGCTCAGCGGCTCGTTGTCGAGATAGGTGACGGCGGCGTCCAGCTCGAACCCGTCGAGGTCGCGCTGGATGTCCCGCGAGCTGAGCGAGCGCACGCTGGAGCGGATCTGCGGGTAACGTTCGGCGAAGCGGGCCAGCACATGGGGGACGGCGGGCAGGGCGGTCGGGATGGCGCCGATGCGCAGATGGCCGGACAGGCCCTGGCCCAGCGCCGTCAGCTCCTGATAGAGCCCGTCCCGCTCCGCGACGATGCGGCGGGCGTATTCGAGCACCTTCAGCCCCTCCGGCGTGAAGCCGGAAAATTTCTGCCCGCGCTCGACGATGGGCACGCGCAGCTCGTCCTCGAGCTGGCGGATGGCGTTGGACAGCGTCGGCTGGGAGACGTGGCAGGCCTCCGCCGCCCGGCCGAAATGCTGCTCGCGCGCCAGGGCCAGCAGATAGACGAATTTGCGGAACACAGTCCCCTCCCGCGCGTGATGGGCCGGTGCCCGCTCGGCGCCCGCTTCCAGGCGTCGCGCACGTTATGCCGAATCGGGCACACCGCCGGCAAGGGCGGAGACACTTCCCCTCCTATGCGCTTCTGCGCTTTCAGTCCCCCGGTTGCGGCGCGGCGGCGTGGGTGGAGCGCATCAGCGTTCCACGCTCGGTCAGCAAAACCGTCAGCAACGCCAGCACGCCCAGCACGGTGAAGCCGATGGTCAGCGGGCGCACGGTGCCGTCGAAGGACTGGCCGACGATCCAGCCGACCACCGCCGCCATGCCGGTGCTGAAGAAGCCGACGAAGGACGACCCCATGCCCGCCACATGGCCCAGCGGCTCCATCGCCATCGCGTTGAAGTTCGGGGCGATCAGACCGAAGCAGAAGAAGATTGCCGCCATGAACAGGCCGAGGCCGAGCAGCGGCGGATGCTCGGGAAAGCCGAGCAGCGCCATGGCGACGCCGGTCAGCGTGTAGCCGATCAGGGCGACGTGCGACACCCGGTGCATGCCGACCCGCCCGACCAGCCGCGCGTTGACCAACGAGGCCAGGGCCATCACGCCGGCGATGGCGCCGAAGGCCACCGGGAACATGGCCCCCAGCCCATAGACATCCACGAAAATCTGCTGGGCGCTGCCGACGTAACTCAGCAGTCCGCCGAACAGCAGACCCATGGCCGCGGTGTAGCCGACCGTCGCGCGCGTCGTCATCACCTTGTGGAAGGCGTGGCCGAGCGCCGCGGGGGACAGCGGCATCCGGTCCTCCGCCGCGCGGGTTTCCGCCAGCCGCAGCATCGACCAGGCGAAGGCGGCCACGGCCGCCAGGAACAGCGCGCCGAACACCCACGGCCACGTGCCGAGATGCAGGATTCCCTCGCCCAGCGCCGGGGCGATGATCGGCACGATGATGAAGATCATCATGACAAAGGACATCACCCGCGCCATGTCGCGCCCGACAAAGCGGTCGCGCACGATGGCGATGGCGACGACGCGCGGGGCGGCGGCGCCGAAGCCCTGCAACGCGCGGGCGGCCAGCAGCGCCGTGAAGCTGGGAGCGAAGACCGCGCCCAACGACCCGATGGCGAAGATCACCAGACCGGCCGCCAGCACCGGCTTGCGCCCGAACCGGTCGGACAGCGGCCCATGGAAGGGTTGCCCGACCGCGAAGCCCAGCATGTAGGCGGTGATGACGAACTGCCGGTCGTTCTCCCGCACCACCCCGAAGGAGCTGGCGATGTCCGGCAAGGCGACCAGCATGATGTCGATGGACAGCGCCGTCAGCGCCATCAAAAGGGCCATGAGCGCGACGAATTCACCGAAGCGAATGTCGCCGCTCCGGCCGGCGGAAGCGGAATGGGGCATGGATTCAGGCATTGCGCCACTGTGCCGCGCGCCTGTCTGCGCGGCAAATCGAATTCCCGCAGGCCGGCCATCGATATTTGGTCATCGACAATTCAAGGCTGTGCCAGCTTGCCGTCCTGTGCGCTGCACATTACCACCTTTTGTAGTGTACCCAAACTTCATTTGATGGTTTCAAGAATTTCAAGCGGTTCATGCTGAAAATAGTGATAGACGGGCGGATTCTGTGGGAGTCGCCTGAGTGTCTGTCTATAGTGGGTGCCCTCAACAGTTTGTGAAAACCGGGTATGCGCCTTCGTCTCCCTTTTGTGGCGCTGCTGGCGCTTCTTCCGCTCGTCGCCTTTGCGGTGGCCGCGATCATGCTGGTCGACCGCCAGCAGGAGCGGTCGGTCGAGGAACTGATCCGCCATGCCACCGACGCGGCGGTGCGGACGGTGGACGGGCGCGTCCTCATGACGCGCAGCGCGCTCGAAATCATGTCCTCGGCCCGTTCGCTGGACATCGGCGACCGCGCCGTTTGGAGAGAGCGGTCGGAACGTGCGTTGCGCCAGCGTCCGGATTGGGTCGCCCTGGAGGTGCGCGACCGCCAGGGTGAGGTCAACCTGCTCCACCGGCCACAGGAGCCGGTCGCCGACGCCATCGATCATGCGGCCCGATCGGCCCAGACGGACCGTGTGTTCCGGTCGGGAGAGGTCTGGATCAGCGGCATCATAACCGACCCCGCCGGCAAGGTGGAGCCGGTCTTCGCGGTCAGTGTGCCGGTTTGGGGCGTGGGCGAGGTGCGGCTGGTCCTGACTGCCTATGTGCGGGCGTGGTCCCTGCGTCAGGTCCTGGTCGATCAGGTGGCGACGCCGGATTGGATCGTCGCGCTTCTCGACCGCGATGGGCGCTTCATCGCCCGGACGAGGTCCGAAACGGCCTTCGACCCGGCGGTCGGAAAGCCGGCGCACGAGTCTCTTGCCCAGGCGCTGAAGACCGGCGACGAGTTTTTCCTGTCCCGTACCCAGCAGGGGCAGGAGGTCCTGTCGGCGAAGGCCGGCTCCGTGGCGGCGCCCGGCTGGCTCCTGGCCCTCGGCACGCCGGCCGAGCCGATCCAGGCGGCAGCGCGGCGCACGGTCTACGCGGTCGCCGGCGGCGGGCTGGGCGCGCTGGCGGTGGCGGCGCTGGTCGCCTGGGCCCTTGCCCGCTCCCATGACCGGCAGGAGGAGGCGGAGCGGCGCGCGCGGGTGGCGGAAGCCGCGGCGGAAGCCGACCGGCGATCCCACGCCATTTTGGAAAGCACGACGGACGGCGTCTACGAGGTCGACCGGTCCTGGCGCATCGTCTACATGAACGGGCGCGCGCGTGGCCTGATGGGCGGCAGCAGCGACCTGACCGGACAGCGGCTGTGGGAGGCCTTTCCCGACGCCATGGGAACGGTGCTGTGGGACCGCCTGCACGTCGCCATGAGGGATCGCCATCCCGACGAGTTCGAGGCTTACTTCGCGCCGCTCGGCGTCTGGCTCTTCCTGCGGGTTTTCCCATCGTCCGCCGGGTTGGCCATCTATTTCCAGGACATCAGCAAGCGCCTTCTCGCCGAGCGGGCGCTGGAACGCGCGGTGGAGCAGGCGAACCAGATCCTGGAGAGCATCGGCGACGCCTTCTACGCCATCGACCGCGATTGGCGGATCACCTACGTGAACAAGCGCGCCCAGGAAATGTTCGAGCGTCCGCGCGACGACCTCGTCGGCCGATGCCTGCTGGACCTGTTTCCCGAAGTCGCGGGCAACACCATCATCCGCAGTTTCGAGGCCGCCATGGCCGACCAGCAGCCGCGCGAGTTCGAGGCGCTGTCCGGCATCTTCCAGCGCTGGACCATGTTCAACGTCTACCCGCAGGTTGGCGGCGGCCTGTCCATCTACTTCCGCGACGTGTCGGCTCACCGTGCCGCCGAGGCGGCTCTGCGCGCCAGCGAGCACCGCTACCGCACGCTCCTGGAAGCGCTGCCGCAGATGGTCTGGACCTGCCGGGCGGATGGCAGCTGCGACTTCCTCAGCCAGCAATGGCTGTCCTACACCGGTCAGCGACTGGAGGAGGCACAGGGTTTCGGCTGGTCGGAGGCCGTTCATCCCGACGACGGAAAGCGCCTTCTCATGGTCTGGATGCAGGCGGTCGAACAGCGGACGATTTTCGACACCGAGGCGCGCATCCGCAGCGCCGCCGGCACCTACCGCTGGTTCAAGAAGCGTGCCCTGCCGATCACCGACCCGGAAACCGGGGAGGAGCGCTGGTTCGGCACCTCCACCGACATCACCGACATCTTCGAGGCACGCGACGCCATGCAGGCCGCCAAGGAGGAGGCGGAGCAGGTCGGACTGCGGTTCCGCACGCTGGCCGACTCCATCCCGCAACTCGCCTGGATGGCCCGCCCGGACGGGCGCATCTTCTGGTACAACCAGCGCTGGTGTGATTACACGGGCGTCGAGAATGCGGATGCCGCCTCGGGTCCGCTGTGGGATGGAATCCTTCCCGCCGACCACGCCGAACGCGTGACGGCCAGTCTTCAGCGGTCCTTCCGGACGGGGGAAGCCTGGGAAGACACCTTTCCCATGGCCGGACGGGACGGCGCCTTCCGCTGGTTCCTGTCGCGGGCGTTGCCGGTGCGCGATTCCGACGGCGCCATCGTGCTGTGGTTCGGCACGAACACCGACGTGACCGACCGTCTGGAGACCGAAGACGCCCTGCGCCGCGCCAAGGAGGAGGCGGAGCGGGCCGCCCTGTCGAAGTCCAAGTTCCTCGCCTCCGCCAGCCACGACCTCCGCCAGCCGATGCAGTCGCTGTTCCTCTTCTCCGGCGCGCTGCACGGCCATGTCCAGGGCGAGAAGGGGATGAAGGCGTTGCGCCATCTGGAAAGTGGGCTGGACGCGCTGAAGGGGTTGCTGGACAGCCTGCTCGACGTGTCGCGCCTGGACGCCGGGGTGGTCAAGCCGACGCTGGAGGATTTTCCGGTGGCGCTCCTGCTCGACCACATCGCGGCGGGCTACGCCCCGGTGGCACGCGGCAAGGGGCTCGACTGGACGATGGAGGGATGTCCGCTCAACATCCGTTCCGACCGCGTGCTGTTGGGCCGAATGATCCGCAACCTCGTGGAAAACGCCATCCGCTACACGGAGCAGGGCAGCATCGCCATCACCTGCACGGTCGCCGGTGGACGGATGCGGATAATGGTCGCCGACACCGGCATCGGCATATCGGGCGAGCATCTGCCCCGAATCTTCGAGGAGTTCCATCAGGTCGGCAACCCGGAGCGCGACCGCAGCCAGGGGCTTGGGCTGGGCCTCGCCATCGTTCAGCGCATCGGGCAGCTTCTGGACCATCCGGTGACCGTTTGCTCCACGCCCGGCGCGGGGTCGGTCTTCACCATCGAGGTGCCGCTGGGCGAGACCTCGAAGCCTGTGGAGCCGATGGGGGCCGCGCTTGCCGCGTCGGCGAGCGGCGATGAGCGGCTGGCCATGGTCGTTGACGATGATGCCATCGTGCTGCTGGGCCTTCAGGCCATCCTGCGTGAATGGGGGTACGAGGTGCTGATCGCCGGGTCGGGGGAGCAGGCGGTGGACAAGCTGCGCTTGGTCAGTCGCAAGCCCGACATCATCATCGCCGACTACCGCCTGCGCGAAGGCAAGGTCGGCACCGACGCCATCCTCGACATCCGTCGGCTGTTCGACGCCGAGATCCCGGCGATCATCGTGACCGGGGAAACCGGTCCGGAGTGCCAGCGCGACGCCGTGCGCCACGGCTTCGGCCTGATGCACAAGCCGGTGACCCCGCGCCAGCTCGCCGGGGCCATGGAGCGTTCCCTGCAACCGGCGGAGTGAGGCCGGCGGAGTGAGCTGAATAGGCTGCGGCGGTCAGTCGCCGCCGCCGCCCATCGCGGGCGGGCTTGGGGGAAGGCGGCGTCGGGTCTCGCGGTGCAGGATGTAGAGTCCGCTGACCGCCACCACGGCGGCCCCCGACACCATGTGCAGGGTCGGCATCTCGTTCCACAGCAGCCAGCCGAACAGCACGGCCCACAGCAGCGCGGCGTAGTTGAAGGGCGCCACCACGGCCGCCGGGGCCAGCGAATAGGCCCGAGTCAGGAAAAGCTGGGCGCCGCCGCCCAGGACGCCGGTGGCCGACAGCAGGGCGAAATCGGTCAGGCTGCGCGGGGTGACCCACACGAAGGGCATGACCAGCGCCAGGATCAGGGTGGTGATCGCCGTGAAGTAGAAGACGATGGTGTTGGCGCGCTCGGTCTTGCTGAGCTGGCGAATCGCCACCATCGCGAAGGACTGGCAGAAGGCGGCGCCAAGGGCGACCAGCGCGCCCAGGTGCGTCAGCATCTCGCCCGACGGCTGGACCATGATGAGAACACCGACGAAGCCGACCAGCACCGCGCTCCACCGGTGGATGCCGACCTTTTCGCCGAGCAGCGGCACCGACAGGGCGGTGAGGAACAGCGGGGCCGAGAAGTTCAGAGCCACCGCGTCACCCAGCGGCAACAGGTTGAAGGACCAGAAGGTCAGCGACATCGCCGTCAGTCCGACGACCGAGCGCCAGACATGACCCATCGGCCGTTCGGTGCGCAGATTGCTGATCCACCCGCCCTGCAACGAGATGACCACCGCAACCGGGATCAACGCCATGGCGTTGCGGAAGAAGGTCACCTCGATGACGGGATACGTTTCCGAGAGCAGCTTCACCAGCACATTCATCACGGAGAACAGGAGCACCGACCCGAGCATCATGACGATGCCGAGCGGGATGTTCCTGTCTCTTATACACATCTCCGAGCCCACGAGACTATAAC
>NZ_JAUQTX010000240.1:0-10131 GCF_059803775.1 Azospirillum sp. UFLA03-27
GAAGTCCGTCGGCATCGCCGTCGCCGACAGCCCCGCCAGCCTGGGTTCCACCATGCTGAAGGTCTTCAAGGGCTGATAAAGCGGTAGGCGGGACCCCATATTCCCGCCGACTGCCGAAGGACCGGCGGCCCCCTGTCTCCTCCCGGAGATCCGGGGGCCGCTCGGTCCCAGCGACAAGCAAAAAAACTCTCTGAGGGAACCGGGCAAACGCCCGAGGCAAACATATGTCCGCTAATCTGGAGAAGACCTCGTTCCTGTTCGGCTCGAACGCCGAATATGTCGCGGAGTTGTACGCGCGCTTCCTGAAGGACCCCTCCTCGGTGGATTCGAGCTGGAACGGCTTCTTCAGGGAGCTGGACGACGACTCCCGCGCCGTCCTGAACGAGCTGAACGGCCCGTCCTGGAGCCTGGAGGAGGGCACGCTCGCCAACGGCGCGCTCGACCCCGTCGCCGCCTCGCTGGAAAGCATCGGCGCCCCGGCCGCGACCAACGGCAACGCCGGCCTCGTCGCCCATGCCCAGCAGGTCTATGGCGGCATCAGCCACCAGCAGCTGCGCGCCGCGACGCTCGACAGCATCCGCGCGCTGATGCTCATCCGCGTCTACCGCGTGCGCGGCCACATGAACGCGCATTTCGACCCGCTGGGTCTCGAGAAGCGCGAGCCGCACCCGGAACTGGACCCGGCGACCTACGGCTTCGGTCCGGGCGACATGGACCGCCCGATCTTCCTGAACTACTCGCTGGGCCTGGAGACGGCGTCGCTGCGCCAGATCCTGGAGATCCTGCAGAAGACCTACTGCGGGAACATCGGCGTCGAGTTCATGCACATCCAGGATCCGGAAGAGAAGGCCTGGATTCAGGAGCGCATCGAGGGCGGCCGCAACCACACCGAATTCACGGTGAACGGCAAGCGCGCCATCTACGAGCGCCTGATCGCCGCCGAGGGCTTCGAGAAGTTCCTCCAGCTCAAGTACACCGGCACCAAGCGCTTCGGCCTTGAGGGCGGCGAGTCGATGATCCCCGCGCTGGAGCAGATCCTGAAGCGCGGCGGCCAGCTCGGCCTCAAGGAGGTCGTCGTCGGCATGGCCCACCGCGGCCGGCTGAACATGCTGACCAACTTCATGGGCAAGCCCTTCGCCGCGGTCTTCTCGGAGTTCCAGGGCAACCCGTCCAGCCCGCAGGACGTGCAGGGCTCGGGCGACGTGAAGTACCATCTCGGCACCTCGTCGGACCGCGACTTCAACGGCAACATCGTCCACCTGTCGCTGACCGCCAACCCGTCCCACCTGGAATGGGTCAACCCGGTCGTGCTGGGCAAGGTGCGCGCCAAGCAGGCGCAGCGCAACGACCTGGAGCGCGAGCAGGTCATGGGCGTGCTGATCCACGGCGACGCCGCCTTCGCCGGCCAGGGCATCGTGGCCGAGACGCTGGGCCTGTCGGAGCTGCGCGGCTACCGCACCGGCGGCACCGTGCATTTCATCATCAACAACCAGATCGGCTTCACCACGAACCCGACCTATTCGCGGTCCGGCGTCTACTGCTCGGACATGGCGAAGATGGTCCAGGCGCCGATCTTCCACGTCAACGGCGACGACCCCGAGTCCGTCGTCCACATCAGCCGCATCGCCGCCGAATTCCGCCAGAAGTTCAAGCGGGACGTGGTGATCGACATGGTCTGCTACCGCCGCCACGGCCACAACGAGGGCGACGAGCCGGGCTTCACCCAGCCGCTGATGTACAAGAAGATCCGCGCCCACGGCACCACGCGGGAGCTGTACGGCAAGCAGCTCGTCGAGGAGAACGTCCTCACCCAGGCCGAGTCCGATCAGATGATCCAGGACTTCATGAAGAAGCTGGAGGCCGAGTTCGAGGCCGCCAACTCCTTCAAGCCGAACAAGGCCGACTGGCTGGAAGGCAAGTGGTCGGGCCTGGAGGCCGCGAAGACCGACGACGAGCGCAAGGGCAACACCGGCGTGGCGATCGACGTGCTGCGCGAGGTCGGCAACAAGCTCTGCGAGTACCCGAAGGACTTCGCGATCAACTCGAAGATCGCCCGCCAGCTCGAGGCCAAGAAGAAGTCGCTGGAGACCGGCGAGGGCATCGACTGGGCGACCGCGGAAGCGCTCGCCTACGGCACGCTGCTGGTCGAGGGCAACGGCGTCCGCCTGTCGGGCCAGGATTCCGGCCGCGGCACCTTCTCGCACCGCCATGCGGTGATGTACGACCAGAACACCGAGAACAAGTACATCCCGCTGAACCACCTGCGTCCCGACCAGGGCCCGTTCGAGGTGCATGACAGCCCGCTGTCCGAGGCCGCCGTGGTCGGCTTCGAATACGGCTACTCGCTGGCCGAGCCGCACAGCCTGACCCTGTGGGAAGCGCAGTTCGGCGACTTCGCCAACACCGCCCAGACCATCATCGACCAGTTCCTCTCGTCGGGCGAGTCGAAGTGGCTGCGCATGTCCGGCCTCGTGCTTCTGCTGCCGCACGGCTACGAGGGCCAGGGTCCGGAGCACTCCTCGGCCCGTCCGGAGCGCTTCCTGCAGATGTCCGCCGAGGACAACTGGCAGATCTGCAACCTGACGACCCCGGCGAACCTGTTCCACGCCTTCCGCCGCCAGATGCGCCGGCCCTTCCGCAAGCCGCTGGTGCTGTTCACGCCGAAGTCGCTGCTGCGCCACAAGCTGTGCGTCTCCAGCCTGTCGGAGCTGGCCGAGGGCACGAACTTCCGCCGCGTGCTGGGCGAGACGGCCACCGACCTGCTGCCGAACGAGCAGATCCGCCGCATCGTGGTCTGCACCGGCAAGGTCTATTACGACCTGCTGCAGGAGCGCACCGCGCGCGGCATCAAGGACGTGGCGCTGGTCCGGCTGGAGCAGCTCTACCCGTTCCCCCGCTCCGCCCTGACCGAGGAGTTCGCCCGCTATCCGAACGCCGAGGTCGTGTGGTGCCAGGAGGAGCCGGAGAACCAGGGCTACTGGGCCTTCGTCGACCGCCGTCTGGAAGGCGCCCTCACCTCGATCGAGCACAAGGCCTCGCGCCCCAGCTACGTCGGCCGTCCGGCCGCCGCGTCGCCGGCCACCGGCCTGCTCAAGCGTCACAACCAGGAGCAGGCGAAGCTTCTGGAAGACGCGCTCGTCATCCGCTGACTCGACGCCCAGGCGTAGAACAAGAAAGTACGAGAGGAACTTATGGCTACCGAAATCAAGGTCCCCACCCTGGGCGAGTCCGTCTCCGAGGCGACCGTTGCCCGCTGGCTGAAGAAGGTCGGCGACGCGGTCGCCGCCGACGAGGCGCTGGTCGAGCTGGAGACCGACAAGGTCACGCTTGAGGTGAACGCCCCGTCCGCCGGCACGCTGGCGGAGATCGTCGCCGCCGACGGCGCCAACGTCGGCGTCGGCGCCCTGCTGGGTGTCCTCGGCGAGGCCGGCGCCGCCGTGGCCGCTCCGGCCGCGGCCGCCGCTCCCGCCGCCGCCCCGGCCAAGACGGCCGCCCCGGCGGCGGCCCCGGCCCCGGCGGGCGCTGCCGCCCTGGCCGACGCCGGCCCGGCCGCCCGCAAGCTGGTCGCCGAGAAGGGCCTCGACGCCGCGCAGATCGCCGGCACGGGCAAGGACGGGCGCATCACCAAGGGCGACGTGATCGACCACACCGCCAAGCCGGCCGCGGCCCCCGCCGCCGCTCCGGCCGCCGCGCCGCAGAAGTACCAGTGGACCGCCGGCACCGCGGGCGACCGCCCGCGCGCCGCGCAGGAGGAGCGGGTCCGCATGACCCGTCTGCGCCAGCGCATCGCCGAGCGTCTGAAGGAGGCCCAGAACAGCGCCGCCATGCTGACCACCTTCAACGAGGTGGACATGACCAACGTCATGGCGCTGCGCAACGAGTACAAGGACTTCTTCGAGAAGCGCCACAAGGTGCGTCTCGGCTTCATGTCCTTCTTCGTGAAGGCGGCCATCCAGGCGCTGAAGGAAATCCCGGCGGTCAACGCCGAGATCGACGGCACCGACCTCGTCTACAAGAACTACTACGACATCGGCGTCGCCGTCGGCACGCCGCAGGGGCTGGTGGTTCCGATCGTCCGCGATGCCGACAAGCTCGGCTTCGCCCAGATCGAGGGCAAGATCGGCGAGCTGGGCAAGAAGGGCCGCGACGGCAAGCTGTCGATGGACGAGCTGACCGGCGGCACCTTCACCATCTCCAACGGCGGCGTCTACGGCTCGCTGATGTCCACCCCGATCATCAACCCGCCGCAGTCGGCCATCCTGGGCATGCACAAGACCCAGGAGCGCCCGGTCGTCGTGAACGGGAAGATCGAAATCCGCCCGATGATGTATCTGGCCTTGTCCTACGACCACCGCATCATCGACGGCAAGGAGGCTGTGACCTTCCTCGTCCGCATCAAGGAAAACATCGAGGACCCGCGGCGCCTGCTGCTGGACGTCTGATACGCACAAAGGGATTGCGGGGGGCACCGTCCTCCCGCACCCGACCGCCGGGGACGAAAATCCCCGGACCTCAAAAAAGGCGCCTCGCGGCGCCTTTTTCTTTGCCGTCCGGGTGCCGAGCGCCTGCCTTCGCAGGCATCACACCAGCGCCGCCGCGATCCTTACGGCGGTGTCTTCCGGCTTCACCACCCGCTCGGCGGGCAGGCGCAGGGTCATGGTGGTCCCGGCGCCCAGCGTGCTGGCGCAGATCAGCGAACCGCCGTGCAGTTCCATGAAGTTCTTGGAGATCGACAGCCCCAGCCCGGTGCCCTCGAACTGGCGGCTGGCGGAATTGTCGGCCTGCCGGAAGGGCTGGAACAGATGCTCCATGAACTCCTTGGGGATGCCGATCCCGGTGTCGGTCACCGACAGGGCCAGGGCGCCGTCCTCCTCGACGCGGGCGGCCAGGGTGACGCTGCCGCCTTCCGGCGTGAACTTCACCGCGTTGGACAGCAGGTTGAGCAGCACCTGCTTGAACGCGCGGCGGTCCACCCAGACGGTGGGAAGGCCACCGGACAGGCCGTTGCGCAGGTCCACCCCGCTGTCGGCGGCGCGGTCGCGGACCATGGTCAGGCATTGGGCCACCGCCTCGCAGGGGTCGATCACCTCCTCGGACAGCTCGTAGCGGCCCGCCTCGATCTTCGACATGTCGAGCACCGCGTTCACGATGTCCAGCAAATGCTTGCCGCTGTCGTGGATGTCCTTCGCGCAGGACTTCTGGCGTTCGTTCAGCTTGCCGAAGAACTCGCTGTCGAGGATTTCCGAGAAGCCGATGATGGCGTTCAGCGGCGTGCGCAGCTCGTGGCTCATGTTGGCCAGGAAGTCGGACTTGGCGCGATTGGCCATCTCCGCCTGGCTCTTGGAGGCGAGAAGTTCGGCCTCCTGCTGCCGGCGCTTGGTGACGTCGCGGATGACGCCGACGAAGACGCGCCGCGGCGCGCCATTCTCGTCCGGCCCCCCCTCCCCGTCGGGCCCGCCCAGCCGCAGCGCGCTAACCGCCAGGTTGATCGGGAAGGTGCTGCCGTCGCGGCGCAGCGCCAGAACCTCGCGGTCGTTGCCGATGATGCGCGATCCGGCGTTCGGACGGTATTCGGCCATCGAGCGGTCGTGGCCGGCGCGGAAACCTTCCGGCAGCAGGATGTTGACGCTCTGCCCCACCACTTCCGCCTCGGCATAGCCGAACATGCGCTCCGCCGCGGGGTTGAAGGTCTCGATGATGCCGCGGGAGTCGATGGTGACCACCGCGTCCACCATGGATTCCAGGATGCCGCGGATGCGCCGGGAGGCGCGCTCCAGCCGGTTCTGGTCCTGCTCCCGCCGGGACTGCTGCCGCTCCACGTACCAGGTCAGCAGGGCGATCACCATGGACATGGCGAGGCCCATGGCGACCCACACCGCGCTGTCGCGCTTCCATTCGCCCAGCGCCTCGGCCTTCGGCAACGTCGCGGCGACGGTGAAGGGATAATCGGCGACGCGGCGGACGCTGGCGATGCTGGGGCGCCCGTCGGTGGGCAGCACGCTGTCCAGCGTCGCCGCGTCCCGTGTGCGCAGCGCGGTGTCGACCTCCGGCCAGTCGGCAAGGGTGGCGAGCCGTCGGCGGCCCTCGTCCCAGGGGCGGTGGATCAGCACCGTGCCATCGGCGAGCGCCAGGGTGACCGTGCCCTCCAGTCCCAGCCGCAGTCCTTCGAAGCCGGCCCCGAGCCGCAACGGGTTGATCATGGCGACGACAACCCCGGCGAAACTCCCGTCCGGGTGGGACCAGCGGCGGCTCATCGGAATGACGTAGGTGCCGGGGAAGGCCATGCTGGGAATCGGCGCGCCGACGTGAAGCCCGCCGTCCGAGGCACCCTCGTCCCGGTGGACCGCGAAATAGGGCCGGTTGGTCAGGTCGAAGGCCGGCGGGCTGCTGTCGGCGGAGTGGTGCAGAACGCGCCCCTGCTCGTCCACCACGATCAAGCCGGAGACCGGGCCGATGGCGTCGCGCCGGTTGCGCAGAAGGGCGTTCACCGACGGCGCCGCCACGGTGCGGGCCTGCGGGTGGGTGTCCAGGACGGTGACCAGATCGGACAGCAGCAGGTCCACGCTGAACACCGTGCGGACGGCCTGCTCCTCCAGGATGCGGGCGAGGTTCCGGGTCGAGCGCTCGGCCCCCTGGACGGCCTCGGCGTGGCGCTGCCAGACGCCGTAGGCGATCATCGCGTTCACCACGACGATGAAGGCCACGCCGGACGCCCTCATCAGGAAGCGCACCGACCCCAGAACCTCGAACAGCCGCTCCCCCAATCCGGAGGGGGCCAATCCGGCGGACCCCATTCCAGAGGGCGGCAAGGTCGCGTCGCGAACCGGATTGCGGCTGGCCATGGCTGTGAACAACTCTCCGCACGCAGTACAACAGGGCCGTTGAGGGACCGCCCGCGTGGCATTGCCCAACGTAAGACGGTACCGCCCCCGGCCACCGCCAATCTCACGCGAAAACCATAATGGAAGTTTAACCTTAATGCATCAATGAACCCGATCAGCCGCACGAGCGATTGCCGCTTTGCCTGACGGTCTCCGGGCGTTAAGAATTCGGACGGGTTGGAGACGGTTGCGCAAAGGAACAGGGACGATGGACAGCCAGAAAGACCGCAAGGCCGCGATCCTCGCCGCCACGCTGTCGTCGCTGTGGACGGACACCGAACCCGCCGTGCGCGAGCGTGTGACCGCCATCGCGCTCGCCGACGCCGAGGCGATCTCGGGCGTCTTCTACGCGATCCTGCTGGACCGTCCGGACAGCAACACCTTCCTCAGCCATGCGCTGGTCCAGGAACGGCTGCGCCCCTCGCTGGCGCGCTGGATCGGCGCTCTGTTCACCGCCTCCAGCGACGCGGCCATCGCGGCGGTGCTGGAACAGAATTACCAGGTCGGGCTGATCCACGCCCGCATCAACATCCCGCTGACCCTGGTCAACGCCGGGATGCGGATCATCAAGAAGGAGCTGTCCGCCCGCCTGCTGGCCGCCGACCTCAGCCGCGCGCAGACCGCGTCCGCCATCCTGTTCGTCGGCGAATTGCTGGACACCGTGCTGGACAACATGCACGAGGCCTATCTGGGCGACCTGCTGGGCAACGTCCGCCACCAGCAATCCCTGAAGATGTTCATGAGCGGCCCCAATCTGGCGCTGGAGGGCGAGCGGCTGAAATCGTCGCTGTTCGATTGGCTGCGCAACACGGTGGTGTCCTTCTACGCGCATGAGGACAGCAACCACGCGAGCCCGCCGCCCATCGAATCCTCCGATTTCGGCCTGTGGCTGAACCACAAGGCGGAGCTGACCTTCGGCCGCGTCACCGAATTGGACCTCATCCGCGAGCGCACCAACCGCATCAGCGCCAAGGTGACCGCCGCGGTGGAGGGCGGCTGGATCACCCCCGCCTTCGTGAAGGAGTTGAACAACGACGTCACGGAGATCGCCTACGTCCTCGGCACCATCATCGAGAAGGCGATGGAGATCGAAAGCGGGCGCGACCCGCTGACCCGCCTGCTGACGCGGCGCTTCATGCCGGCGATCTTCCAGCGCGAGGTCGCCATCAGCCTGCGCCACGGCAAGCCCTTCGCCGTGCTGCTGATGGACGCCGACCATTTCAAGACGATCAACGACACGCTGGGCCATCAGGCGGGCGACTCCGTCCTGTCGGACATGGCGGAACTGCTGCACACCCACGTCCGTGCCGGCGATTTCGTCTTCCGCTATGGTGGGGAGGAGTTCCTCATCCTGCTGACCGAGATGGACGAGGCGGCGCTGCGCGTGAAGGCCGACCAACTGCGCCGAACGGTCGAGGAGCACCGTTTTCACGGTGCCGGGAACGGGCTGCGGGTCACCGCCTCGATCGGAGCGGCCCTGCACGAGGGGCACCCGGATTACGAACACACCGTCCGCCGGGCCGACGCCGCCCTCTACGAGGCCAAGCGCCAGGGACGCAACCGCGTGGTGATCGCCTGAATGGTGATCGTCTGAATGGTGATCGCCTGAGCGCATCTGTATCCCGGCATCGGGCGTTGCCCCGCGGGGATGCATCGGCTACGTAAGACCTTTCCCTGCCGAGACCCGCGAATTCCATGTCTGACGGACCGCTTTCGCTCTACCGGGCCCGCCGCGGCACCGGAACGCTGCGCCCCGACCCCGACCAGGAACTGGCCGCCGAGAAGCTCCAGAGCCTCTACAAGGCGCTGAAGGGCTACAGCCCACAGCCGGCCGGGAAGGCTGGCGGAGCGAAGGCTGGCTGGCTGGAGCGGTTCGGGCTGGGCCGCCCGCGCTCCGAACCGGCTGAGGCGCCGCAGGGCCTCTACATGTACGGCGGCGTCGGGCGCGGCAAGTCGATGCTGATGGACCTGTTCTTCGACACCGCTCCGGTGGAGAAGAAGCGCCGCGTCCATTTCCACGAGTTCATGCTGGAGGTGCACGAGCGCATCCACCAGCACCGCCAGTCGGGCAAGAGCAAGGGCAAGGACGCCGACGACGCCCTGCCCGAACTGGCCCGCGCGCTGGCCGACGAGGCGTGGCTGCTCTGCTTCGACGAGTTCCACGTCACCAACGTCGTGGACGCGATGATCCTGGGCCGGCTGTTCACCAGCCTGTTCGACCTCGGCGTGGTGGTGGTCGCGACCTCCAACTGGCCGCCGGACATGCTCTACAAGGACGGGCTGCAGCGTGAGCTGTTCCTGCCCTTCATCGCGCTGCTCAAGGATAAGCTCGACGTCCTTGCGCTGGAGGGTCCCACCGACTACCGGCTGGACCGGCTCCAGGGCAAGCCCGTCTATTTCTGGCCGCTCGGCCCGGAGAGCGACGCCAAAATTCGCCAGACCTTCGAGACGCTGACCGACGGCGCCCGGGGCGAACCGACCCATCTGTCGGTCCAGGGCCGAAAGGTGGAGATCGCCTGTGCCGCCAAATGCGTCGCGCTGGTGGATTTCTGGAGCCTGTGCGGCAAGCCGCTGGGCGCCGCCGACTACATCGCCATCGCGACGCACTTCCACACCGTGCTGATCCACGGGGTGCCGACGATGAAGGACGAGCTGCGCAACGAGGCCAAGCGCTTCATGACGCTGATCGACGCGCTCTACGAGCACAAGGTCAACCTCGTGGTCGCCGCCGAAGGCCCGCCGGAACGGCTGTACCCCGAGGGCACCCACGCCTTCGAATTCGAACGCACGGTCAGCCGCCTGATGGAGATGCAGAGCGAAGACTACCTGCACCAGCAGCACCTGACCTGAGGGGCCGGGGCGCCGCGCCCCGCCCGTGTTACCACGGGGATGCCGCCCTACTCCCGTTTCGCGCCGAAGATATGCGGGCGCCCGACGTTGTATTGCTGAACGTCGGTCCAATGGCGAGGGAGAGGGCGAAGCATGCCTTGGCGGTCGCGGTGCGGTGCACTGACGCTGGCGCTTTTTCTGACGGCACCGATCCATTCCGCCCCCGCCGCCGCGGCGGGCAGCGTCGATTGCTGGCTGCTCGATGGGGACGCGCTGACCCGGGCGCGCGAAGGCGGCTGGTGCAAGGACGCCTTTTCCCGGAATTCGCAGACCGGGGAGGCGCCGGTCGTCACGGTGACCGCAGCCCCCCTGCCCGCCCCCCAGCCCCACCCGCCCCCGCAGAACCGGTCGCTTATACACA
>NZ_JAUQTX010000241.1:0-10000 GCF_059803775.1 Azospirillum sp. UFLA03-27
GCGTATAATCGTCGGCAGCGTCAGATGTGTATAAGAGACAGCTCCCAAGGTGATGAAACCGGCGCTTTGACCAGCGCCGCACACCCGAGCACGACCCGTCCCATTCCGCCGTCCTCATCAGGACGTCAACGACCGGAGCCATTCATGCCCGACCAGACCATGCCCGCCCCCGCCGTCCAACCCGCCAACCGGAAAGGCGCCAAGCCGATCAACCTCGCGCTCCAGGGGGGTGGCGCCCACGGTTCCTTCACCTGGGGTGTGATCGACCGCATCCTGGAGGACGGGCGCCTGACCATCGACGGCATCGTCGGGACCAGCGCCGGCGCCATGAACTGCGCCGTCACCGCCTATGGCCTGACCATCGGCGGTCCTGAGGGCGCGCGGGGCAAGCTGCGCGAATTCTGGCGCCGCATCTCCGACGAGGCGAAGAAGGGGCCGCTCCAGCCGACCCCGCTCGACAAGATGTTCAGCAAGGGGAACATGGACTTCTCCCCGCTCTGGCAGATGTTCGACGCGCTGTCGCGCATGATGTCGCCGTACGAGCTGAACCCGATGAACATGAACCCGCTGCGCGACGTGCTGTCGGACGTGGTGGATTTCAAACGCCTGCGCAAGGCGCCGGCCTGCAAGACCTTCATCGCGGCGACCGACGTCTGCGCCGGCCGGCTGAAGGTGTTCGGCCCGAAAGACATTTCGGTTGATGCGGTCCTCGCCTCGGCCTGCCTGCCCTTCCTGTTCCAGGCGGTGCAAGTCGGCAACGCCTTCTACTGGGACGGCGGCTATTCCGGCAACCCGCCGCTGTTCCCGCTGATCGACCAGTGCGACAGCCGCGACATCCTGATCATCCAGATCAACCCGGTCCGCGTGCCGGTGCCGCCGCGCACCGCCCGCGAGATCATGGACCGCGTCAACACGCTCAGCTTCAACTCCAGCATGATGCGCGAACTGCGTGTCGTCGACTTCGTCTCCAAACTGATCGACTCCGGCGAACTCAGCCCGGAGAAGCACAAGAAGATGCACATCCACACCGTCGACGCCGAAGAGGTCGTGGAGAAGCTGGGCGTCACCAGCAAGCTGAACGCCGACTGGGACTTTCTGATGTACATGTTCGAAACGGGCCGCCATAAGGCCGACGAGTTCCTGGATCAGCACTTCGACAAGATCGGCAGGGAATCCTCGACCGACATCAGCGCGAAGTTCCTTGCATGACGGGAACGCGGACGGGCCGGCGGGGCAGCACCACCGCCTGGGCGGACATCGATCTGCACGCCCTCGGCCGGAACCTGGAACGGCTGCGCCGCGGCCTTCCCCCCGGCCAAGCCGTCTTCGGCGTGGTCAAGGCGGACGCCTACGGCCACGGCGCCGGACCGGTCGGGCGGGCGCTCCAGCGGTTCGGGATCGACGGGCTGGCGGTCGCCGACATGGGCGAGGCCATCACCCTGCGGCGGGCCGGCGTGACGGCCCCCATCCTCGTCATCGACCCGCCGCTGCAAAGCCAGCTGCGGTTGCCCGCCCTGCACCGGCTGGGCGCCACCGTCACCAGCGCGGCGGAGGCGCGGGCGCTCGCCACCGCCGCCAACCGCGCCGGACGAACGGTCGACGTGCATGTCCGGGTGAACACCGGCTTCGCCGGCTTCGGGGCACCGCGGGCGGACCTGACCGACCTGCTGGCCGCGGTTGCCGGCGCGCCGGCGCTGCGGCTGGAAGGGCTCTACACCCACCTGTCCGGCGCCTATGGTCCTTACGAGGACGGAGGCCTGGCGGAACTGGAGCGGTTCGGCGAGGCGGTCGAGGCGGTGCGGGCAACCGGACTGCTGCCGCCGCTGGTCCACGCGCTCAGCAGCGCGGCGCTCGGCCGGCCCCTGCTGACCGAGGCCGCGGCGCGTATCGGCTGCACGGCGGTGCGGTGCGGCGCCGCCCTGTTCGGCATCCGCATGGTGGATGGGGAGTTGCCCCTCCCCCTCGCTCCGGTGATGAGCGTGAAGGCCCGCGTTACCCGTGTAACGGCGCTGGAGTTGGGCGACGTCGCCGATTACGCCGCCGCCAGCGCGGCGCCCCGGCGCACGCCGGTGGCGGTCCTACCCTTCGGCTTCTCCGACGCCCACCACCTGCACCGGCTGGCCGGCGGGGTCCTGCTGATCCGGGAACGCCCGGCGCCGGTCCTCGGCCGCCCCTTCATGAGCAGCCTGCTGGCCGACGTGACGGACGTCCCCGGCGTCCAGCCGGGCGACGAGGCAGTCCTGATCGGGCGGCAGGGCGATCACCGGATCACCGTGGAGGACATCGCGGCACGGTCCGGGCTGCGCCCCAGCGCAATCCCGCTTCTCGGGCCGCGGGTCGTCCGTCGCTACCGGTCGAGCTCCGCGGGGGAGGACCAAACGGAATGAGCCCGCACGTGCCGTCCGTCACCAGCCGATCCACCACCATCGGCCATCCAGCCGCGGCGATGACCCGCCGCGGCTGGATGGCCGGGGCCGCCGCCGTCGGCTTCGGCGCCCTCTGCCCGTCGCCTACAGTCCTGGCCGCTCCCCGCCCCCTGCCGTCGGTCCGGGACGTGCCGCGGCGCTGGCGTGTCGGCTACGCCGAATCCATGCCCTACGGCAATTACGCCGCGACGCTCGCCGCTATCCTGGGTGAGCTGGAGCGCATGGGCTGGACCGGCGCGTTGACAGGCCTGCCTTACCGTCCAGGCCAGACCGACACCGCCACCCCTTGGTCCTGGCTGGCCGCCCATGCCGACAGCCCGGTTCTCGACTTCGTCGCCGACGCCCACGCCACCAACCTGACCCCCGATGGCGCCGCCGCGCTGGTGAAACGCCTGCAGGAGGGCGACATCGACCTGATGATCGTCATGGGGACGGTCGCCGGCGTCGCCCTGGCCAGCGACGCGCACCGGGTGCCGGTCCTCGCCTTCTCCTGCACCAACCCGATCGCCGCCGGGATCGTCGCGGCGGAGGCCGACACCGGGCGCGATCATGTGTGGGCGCATCTCGACCCGCGGCGGTTCCAGCGCCAGCTGTCCATCTTCCACAAGACCTTCCGGTTCGGGCGGCTGGGCATCGCCCACGACGACAGCCCGACGGGCCGGGCCATCGCCTCGCTGCCCGACATCGAGGCGACGGCCGAACGACTCGGCTTCGCGCTGGTGCGCCGGCATGTCCGCGCGCCGATCGACCATCTCGACCAATACCGCTACGAGGTCGAGCTGACCGCCGCCTGGGAGGCGCTGTCGCGCGACGCGGATGCCGTCTACATTACCTACGGTCGCTGGCCGCTGGACCGTTTCACCTCGCTGGCCCGGCCCTTCCTGAAACAGCGCATCCCGACCTTCTCGCAGCTCGGCCCCGAGGAGGTGGAGCGCGGCGCGCTGATGAGCATCGCCCGCGCCGACATGGCGGGCATCGGCCATTTCGGCGCCGCCACCCTCGCCCGCGTCACGGCCGGCGAGCCGCTGCGCCACCTGCCGCAGGTCTATTTCGACACGCCCTCCATCGCCTGGAACGCGGCGACGGCGGCGGCCATCGGCTACCGCATCCCCTTCCCGGCGCTGCTGGCGGCGGATTCACTGCACGGAGTGCTCTAGCCATGGCCTCACCCGGCGCCCCGTCCAGCCGTTCCGGCCCCCTCCGCGCCTTCCTTGTGTCCGTTCTGCTGGTGGGGGTGACGCTGGCCTTCAGCCTGAGCATCAATCTCGGTTCCTTCCGCCAGAACTACGCGGGCACGCTGATGGCCGCCTTCGCGGTGGTCGGCGGCAAGACCGTGGAGAACATCCAGGACGCGCTGGGCTACGGCAAGCCATTGGACGACTTCTATGGGCTGGAGGCGATCCTCGACCAGCTCGCCGCCAATCTGCCCTGGGCGCGGGGAATCGGGGTGGCGGTGGCGGACGGGCGCGTCGTCGCCATCGCCAGAGGGCGGCCCGTGGAGCCGATGGCGGAAGCCACCCTACGCCGCGCCCGTGCCGAGCTGGAGCGGCGCCCCCACTGGTTCCGGCACGACGCCGACCACGGGTCCTACGTCCTCTATCTGCCGATCCGCAATCCCGGCGAGGCCGAGCGGGACGGCCGGCAGGCCGACGCTCCCGTCGGCTTCCTCATCATCCAGTCCGACAGCGGCAGGGTGGACGACCCCGTCGAGGAGTTCCGCGACCGTACCCTGCCGCAACTGCTGTGGACGGGGCTGGGGACGGTCGGCTTCCTCGGCCTGACCGGCCTTGCCATGGCCTTCGGGCTGCGCCGCGCGTCGGAGGGGCGTCGGGTCCGGCTGGAGCGCCTGCGCCGGCTGCTGGCACTCGGCGCGATGCTGGCCGCCCAGACCGCGGCGGCGGCGGAATGCTACACGGTGATCTCCACCGCCCATCTGGAGGCCGCCGAACAGGCGACTCAGATCGTCGCCCGGATGATCCGCAACGACGTCGAGTCGGTGGTCCGGCGCGGACTGGACTATGGGTCGCTGGCCGGGATGGACAGCTATTTCGAGCGCATCCGCGCCAGCATGCCCACCCTGCAATCCATCGAACTGGCCATGCCCGGCGCAAGCCCGCCGGCGCACGACGGACGCCACATGGTGACCGGCGTTCCCTTCCTGTCGGACATGCCGGACGTGACGCTGCGCTGGCCGCTCGCCCAGGACCGCGGCGGCGAGTCGCGCAAGCTGGTGGCCGTGGTGGACGGCGACCGGGTTGCCGCCCAACTGACCGAGTTCGGGCTGGACATGGCGACCATCCTCGTCACCTCGCTTCTGTTCATGTTCGAGATGGACCGTGCGCTCGGCGGACGGACGCGGATGGCCCATCGTTCGGGCGATGGCCGCGCCGCGGCGGGTGAGACCGGCGATTTCGCCGGCTTCATCCGCTTCTCGGCCTTTCTGATGTATTTCGGCGCCTTTCTGCCGGTGTCCTTCGTCCCGCTGCTGATGACCAGCTTCGGCGGGGAGCCCTTTCCCTTTCTGTCCCCGTCCCAGATCGCCGCGGCGCCGCTGACGGCGGAGATGCTGTGCGGGGTCGCCGCGGCGCTGGCCGCCGGACGGTTGACCGGGCGGCTCGGCTGGCGGGCGGTCTCGCTGACCGGTTTCGCCGCTGCGGGGGCGGGAATGGCGCTGGCCGCCGTGGCGGCGATGACCGCCGACCCGCTGCTGTTCGTCCTGGCCCGCGGGCTGAGCGGGGCGGGCAGCATGGCCGGACTCATCGCCGCGAACGCCCTGATCGGGCGGCTGCGCGGGGTTTCGGATGGTTCCGCTCTGCAACCCGGCCTGTTCGCCGGCATGTACGCCGGGGTGAATTGCGGGGCCGTGTCGGGCGCCCTGCTCTCCACCACCTACGGACCGGTGACGGTGTTCGCCGCGGGCGCCCTGATCCCGTTGGCAGGGCTGCTCTACACCGCTTTCGGCATTCCCCGCCTGCCCGGAACCGTCCCGCCGGATGCCGCGCAATGCGCGCCTGCGGCGGTTCCCTCGCCCGGCAGCGCGACGGTCCACCCGCGGCATCGGCGCATCAAGGTGCCGCTGTTCCTGGCGCTGATCTCCCTGCCCACCGCGGTGGCGGCGATGTTCCTGCCCTTCTATCTGCCGCTGTTCATCGCGGATCTTGGCCTGTCGTCGGCGACGGTGGGCCGCGCCTACCTGCTGCACGGTCTGTGCGTCGTTCTGGCCGGTCCGCTGCTGACCCGCATGGCGGCGCGGCGCCTGCCGATTCCGGGGGTGACGCTGCTGTCCGCGGCGCTGATCGCCGGGGCGCTGGCCCTGTTCGGTCTCCAGGCGTCGCTGTGGACGGCCTTCGCCGCCGTGTTCGCGATCGGCCTGGCGGAGAGCTTCGGCTTGTCCGCCCAGATGCGCCACGTCGAGCTGCTGGCGGCGCGCGAGGCGCGGCGGCGCGATTCCGTGCTGGCCCTGCACGTCAACACCCGCAAGCTGGGACAGGCCGCCGGACCGCTGCTGTTCGGCACGCTGGCCGCCGCCGTCCCGCTGGGCGCCGGACCGGAGGGGGTGGGCCTGATCGGCGGGCTTTTGGCCGGCAGCCTGCTGCTCTTCGCTTTGCTGACGTGGCGGCGGACCGTCCCGCACCGCACAGCGCGCCAGCGGACGGAGGGCCGGCGATGAGCGGCCTGCGCTTCGCCCTGCTGGCGCCGGATGCGCTGGGCGCCGTCCTGGCGCTGCAGCGGGAGGCCTGCGGCCCGCTGATGCACCCGCTGGGCGAGGCCGAGCTGTCGGACATGCTGGGAGGGCCGCACAGGGGTCATGGGGCGGTGCTCGGCGCGCTGACCGACGACGCGCTTGCCGCCTTCCTCGCCGTGCAGTTTCCCGGTCAGGCCGACCACAATCTGGGCCGCGACTACGGCCTTCCCGACGGGGACCTCGACCGGGCGCTGCACTTCACCGGCATCCTCGTGCATCCGGACCGGCGCGGGCAGGGCCTGCACCGGCGCCTGATCGAAACCGCCGCCCAAGGGGTGCTGCCGCCGGACCGGCACCGCTACTGGTTCGCCACCGTCCGGCCCGAGAACACGGCCAGCGTGCGCGGAATGCTGTCGGTCGGCATGCATGTCTTCGCGCGCAAGCCCAAGCACGACGGCCATGACCGCCTCCTCTTCGTCCGCGACCTGTCCGCCCCGGCCGGCGGCTGAGGCTCCTCTTGTCACCGCAATATTGGCCTTCCGGAGACCGCCCGATGTCCCAAACGCCATACCGGATACGCCTGCGCGTGGGAATCGCGCTGGTCTTCCTGCTGACGACGGTGCCGCTGATCGCGGTGATGCTCAGCTATCTCTACCACGAGAACTCCCGCACCGCGCTGGAGGTGGCGTCGCAGTCCATCGCGCGCACCACCCAGACGGTCACCAACGACCTGAACGGTCTGGTCAGCCCGGTGGCCCGTGTCGCCGAGGCGATGGCCGGGTTCGGGCGGATCGACCGCAACGGGCTGCGGCGCATCGAATCGCTGCGCTACTTCTCCGACGCCCTGGCGACCCTGCCGCAGCTCGCCTCGCTCTATGTCGGTTTCGCCGGGGACGGCGCCTTCTTCCAGATGGCGCGGCTGGCGCCCGACGGCGGACGCTTCGGACCCGCCGCGCCGCCGCCGGGCAGCGCGCTCGCCCTGCGCATGCAGGATTCCAGTTCGGGCCGGTTCGCCGACTCCTATTTCTATCTGCGCTCCTGGGGGCAGGTCACCGGCGTGGAGCGGACGGAGGCGACGGAGGACCCGCGCACCGCCCCCTGGTACGTGGCGGCTCAGAAAGCGGTTGTGGCGGTGATGTCCGACGCCTTCGTCCTGCCGGCGACCCGGCGGCCGGTGGTTACCGTCTCTTACCGGATGGCCACCGACGACGGGGTGCCCATCGGGACCATCGGGGCCGACGTCTCGCTGGACCGGCTGGCGGCCCGGCTGGACGCCCTGCGCATCGGGTCGTCCGGCGCGGTGTTCGTGATCGACGGCGCCGGGCGGGTGATCTGCCACAACCGGGCCGACCTGCTGGTCGGCGGCGACGGCGCGACGGCGGCCCTCCACACCACCGCGACCTTCCCCGACCCGGTGCTGGCCGAGGCGGTGGAGCGCCGCCGCGACGGTGCCGGCGACCGCTTCATCGCCCCGCTGGGGCCGCAGGGCCGCGACTACATCGTCGAGTTCGCGACCCTGGCCGACGGGATCGGCAGCGGCTGGACCGTCGGCGTGGCGGTGGAGGTGGACGAGTTCGTCGGCTCCCTGCGCCGCGCCACCTACCGCATCGTCGTGATCGGCGCCGGCCTGCTGGCGGTGTCGGTCCTGCTGCTGCTGTGGCTGTCGCACCGGTTGACCCGCCCGATGCAGGACATCGTGTCGGAAACCAAGCGCATCCGCCATTTCGACTTGAACGGCCGCTTCGCCGTCCGCACCCGCGTGCAGGAGGTGGCGGAGCTGGCCGGCGCCGTGGAGGCCATGAAGGGCGGCCTGCGCCGCTTCGGCGCCTATGTCCCCAAGGCGCTGGTGCGCGACATCATCGTGACCGGCGACGGCGGAGAGCTGGGCGGCGAGACGCGCCCCCTCAGCATCCTGTTCAGCGACATCGCCGGCTTCACCGCGACCAGCGAAGCCATGCCGCCGCAGCAGGTCCTGGACCGGCTGACCACCTATTTCGAGCGGATGACCGCCTGCATCCACGGCCACGGCGGCACGGTGGACAAGTTCATCGGCGACGCCATCATGGCCTTCTGGAACGCCCCGCGCCCCGATCCGGACCATGCGGAGCACGCCTGCCTCGCCGCGCTCGGCTGCCTGTCGGTCAACCGCGCCATCAACGACGCCTGCCTCGCCGCCGGGATGCCGCCGATGCCCACCCGCTTCGGCCTGCATCTGGGGGAGGTGGTGGTGGGCAACGTCGGCTCCTCCGACCGCATGCAGTACACGGCGCTCGGCTCCCATGTGAACCTCGCCTCGCGCAGCGAGGGGCTGAACAAGGTCTACGGCACCAGCATCCTGGTCACCGGGGCGGTGGAGCACGCGGTGCGCGGGCGCTTCCTGTTTCGGCCCGTCGATCTCGCCGTGCCCTCGGGCCTGTCGGCGCCGATCGAGCTGTTCGAGCTGGTCGGCGCGCTCGACCCGCATTCGGCCTTCGCCCGCCCGCCGGAGACTCACGACCTCTGCCGCCAGTGGCACGTCGCCGTCTCGCTCTACCGCAGCCGGCGCTGGGCGGCCGCCCTGGACCTGCTGCGGCCGCTGGCCGACGAGCCGGAGGTGGCGGCGCTGGCCCGGCTCTATATCGCGCGCTGCGAGCGGCTGATCGCCGACCCGCCCGGCGACGGCTGGGACCCCGCCGAGCATTTCAAGACCAAGTAGCCAGAAGAGGACGCGATGAAAAGCAGATGGACGGCGCGGCTGTTGGCCGCCTGCACGGTACTGGCGCTGGCGTTCGCCGCCGCCGGGGTGTCCGCCGAGACGGTCATCAAGCTGGCCCACCCCAACCGCAACGACGCCTTCGACAACACCGCCGGGGCCATGGCGATCGTCTTCAAGAACCATGTTGAGGTGGCGACCGAAAAGCGCGTGCGCGTGGAGATCTTTCCCGAGGGCCAGATGGGCCGCGACGGCGACGCGGTGAAGCTGGTCCGCCAGGGGACCATCCAGTCGGCCATCTCCTCGGTCGGCGGGGTGGCGCCGCTCTACCCGATGCTGGCGGTCATCGATCTGCCCTTCGCCTATTCCTCGGTCGCCAACGCCTACGACGTCTTTGACGGCCCCTTCGGCCACCGGCTGGCCGAGGAGATCCGGCGCAAGGCGGGCCTCGCCGTGCTGGGCTTCGGCGATCCGGGCGGGCTGTTCACCATCACCAACTCCAAGCGCCCGATCCGCCAGCCCGAGGACATGAAGGGGCTGAAGATCCGCACCATGGATCTGGAGACGCACCGCACCATGATCGGCAGCCTGGGCGGCACGCCGGTCAACGTCGCCTGGTCGGACCTCTACAACGCTCTGGGCACCGGCGCGGTGGACGGCCAGATGAATCCGGTGCCGATCGTCCGCTTCGCCCGCTTCGACGAGGTGCAGCGCCACCTGACGCTGAGCAACCACCTGTTCCTCCCCTATGTTTGGGTGATGAACGCCAAGTTCCTGGACGAGCTCGCCCCCAGCGACCGTGCGGCCGTGATGAACGCCGCCCGGCTGGGCGTCGTCGCCAGCCGCGGTCTCAGCCGCCTGATCGAATCCTCCGACCGCGGTCTGCCGCCGCTGACCCAGCGCATGGAGGTCCACACGCTGACCCCGCGCGAGGCGGAGGCGTTCCGCAAGGTGACCCAGCCCGCGGTGCGGCAGGCCATCGAGCGGCGCTTCGGCGCCGAGGGCGTGGAGATGCTGGCCGCCTTCGAACGGGCGATCCGCGAGGAGCGGACGCCGTAGGCGGTTCAGCCGGGCGGTCAGCTTATCCCATCCGCCGGACCGCTCCCCCGGCCAGCGCGCGCAGCCGTCCGGCGCGGCCGTGGCCCGTCCCCTCGCCCTGTCTCTTATACACATCTGACGCTGCCGACGATTATACGC
>NZ_JAUQTX010000242.1:0-9932 GCF_059803775.1 Azospirillum sp. UFLA03-27
GTAGCGGCCGAAGACCTGATAGAACACCACACAGACGATGGCCATCAGGCCGACCATCGCCACGCACATCCCCGACCGCGCCAGACGCGCGTTCACCCGCGTGAGCAGGCCCGCGCTGCGCGGAGGGCTATGGTCCATTGCTTGCAGCTCGATTTCCATGCCGCCTGCTCCCCTCAAAGGACGCGGCGCCGCCCTTCGGTCTGCCGAAGGGAAGCGCCGCGTTCGACTGTGCTTACTTCGTGTCCTGGATGCGCTTCACGAGGCCGTCCAGCTTCGGCGTGCTCGCGAACTGCTTGTAGACGGGAGCCATCGCGTCGATGAACTCCTGCTTGTTCGTGACCTCGACGATCTGGGCGCCGGCCTTCACGACCACGTCCTTGGACTTCATCTCACGCTCGTCCCACAGCTTGCGCATGTAGGGGACGGAGTCCTTGGCGGCCTTGCGGATGGCGGCCTGGTCGTCCTTGGACAGGCGGTCCCACGAGACCTTGGAGAAGACCAGCACTTCCGGCGCCATCGCGTGCTCGGTCAGGGTGAAGTACTTGGCCGCCTCGAAGTGGCGCGAGGACTCGTAGGACGGGTAGTTGTTCTCCGCCGCGTCGACGATGCCGGTCTTCAGCGCGGTGTAGACCTCGCCGAAGGGCATCGGCGTGGCGTTGGCGCCCAGCGCCTGGATCATGGCGACGAACAGGTCCGACTGCTGGACGCGGATCTTGGCGCCCTTCATGTCGGCCAGCGTCTTGTAGGGCTTGGCGGCCGAATACATGCTGCGCGAGCCGCTGTCGTAGAAGGCCAGGCCGATCATGCCCTGGCTCTCCATGGCGGCGAGGATCTCATCGCCGATCGGGCCGTCCAGAACGGCGCGCATGTGCTCGGTGGAGCGGAAGATGAAGGGCAGGGCGGTGACCATCGTCTCCGGGACGACGTTGTTCAGCGGCGCCACGTTGATGCGCATCATGTCGAGCCCGCCGATCTTCAGCTGCTCGATGGTGTCCTTCTCGGTGCCGAGCGCGCCGTTCGGGTAGACCTTCACGCCGAGCTTGCCGCCGGTCCGCTCCTTCAGGAGCTTGTCGACGTACTTCACCGCCTCGACGGTCGGGTAGTCGGCCGGGTGGATGTCCGCGGAGCGGAAGTCGCGGGCCACGACCGGGGTGGCGAGCAGGGTGCAGGCCGCGCAGGCGGCGAGAAGGGCGGCGCGGATACCGCGGGTCGAAAGATGCATAGCGTGTCCTCCTGGCGATTCTTAGACAGCGGTTTTTAGGCTGGTTCTTTGGTTTGGACGGTTGGGTCCGGGAGCCGCCCGGCGCGTGTTCCCGCGCGCCGGGCAACGGGTGATTCCATCAGGCGAGGAAGTCCTCGCGCGGGGGCGTGAAGATGTCGAGCAGGACGCCCGGCTCCAGCGCCACGACGCCGTGCAGGGCGTTGGACGGCACCATGTAGCCGTCGCCGATGCCCAGCCGCCGGGTGACGCCTTCGATGGTGACGTCGAAGGCGCCCTTCTCGACCACTGCGCACTGGACGTGCGGGTGGCGGTGCTGCGGCCCGATGGCGCCGGTCTCGAACTCCACGCGCACCATCATCATGGCGTCGTTGTGGCCCAGGATCTTGCGGCGCACCCCGGCACCGAGATCCTGCCAGTCCACCGCCTCGTCGATCACGAAAACGTCCGTGCTCATTCTCATCTTCCCCTTACTTTCGCAGGCGGCCCCTGATCGCTGATCTGCTCAGCGGGCGAGCCAGCCGCCGTCCACCGGCAGGATCGTGCCGTGGACGTAATCGGACGCATCGGAGGCCAGGAACACCGCGGGTCCGCCCATGTCGGCGGGCTCGCTCCAGCGTCCGGCGGGGATGCGGGCCAGAATTTCGGCGTTGCGGCGCTCGTCGGCGCGCAACGCGGTGGTGACGCTGGTCGCGACGTAGCCCGGCGCGATGGCGTTCACGTTGATGCCCTTGCCCGCCCATTCGTTGGCGAGCAGCCGGGTGATCCCGGCGATGCCGCTCTTCGACGCCGCGTAGGAGGGCACGCGGACGCCGCCTTGGAAGGACAGCATGGAGGCGATGTTGATGATCTTGCCCTTCCGCCCGTTGCCCAGCGCGTAGCGTCCGAAGGCTTGGCAGAGGAAGAAGACCGACTTCAGGTTCACGTCCAGCACGGCGTCCCAGTCGGCCTCGGTGAAGTCCAGCGGGTCGTCGCGGCGGATCAGCCCGGCGTTGTTGACCAGGATGTCCAGCCCGCCGAGCGTGCCGACCGTCTCCTCCATCAGGGCGGGGATCGGGGCGATGCTCGACAGGTCGGCGGGGATCGCGGCGAAGCGGCGGCCCAGCCCCTCGACCAGGGCGCGCGTCTCGTCCGGTGGGGTGCGCCCGGCCACGGCGATGTCGGCGCCGGCCCGCGCCAGGGCGACCGCGATGGCCTGCCCGATGCCGCCGTTGGCCCCGGTGACCAGGGCGGTCTTGCCGGTGAGGTCGAAGGGGTTGGTCATGACGGGGTGCTTTCTGTCTTCGTCTTGGACGGGGTCTTCGACGAGTCGTCCGGCTGCACGCCGGAGAAGAAGAAGGGGTTGGCCCCCTGGGTGTTCGGGACGGATTCCAGCAGGGCGCCGAGATGGATCGTCATCAGCCGTTCCGCCTCGGCCGGGTCGCGCGCCGCGATGGCGTCGACGATGCCGCCGTGCTCGGCCAGCACATGCGGGATTCGGCCGGGCTCCGGCAGGGTCAGGCGGCGGTAGCGGTCCACCTGCATCTTCACCTGCTGGGCCATGTTCCACAGGCCGGGGAAGCCGGCGATCTCGGAAATCAGGCTGTGGAACGCCTCGTCGGCCTCGTGGAAACCGTCGAGATCGCCCGCCGCCATCGTCTCCTGCTGGAGCAGGATGTTGGCCCGCAGCGCTGCGACCTGACTGCGCGCGGCACGGACGGCGGCGTAGCGGACCGCGGTGCATTCCAGCGAGGTGCGGATCACCACCGCTTCGGGAAGGGCGTTGACCGGAATGCGGGCGACGAAGGTGCCGGACTGCGGGAAGATTTCGACCAGCCCGTCGTCGGCCAGCCGCAGCAGAGCCTCACGCACCGGGGTGCGGCTGACGCCGAAGGACTCCGCGACGTGCTTCTCCACAATGGGCTCCCCCGGCTTGCGCCGCATGGCCACGATGTCCCCGCGCAGCGACCGGTAGATCTCCGCGGTGGCCGTGGCGCGGGCGGACAGGCGCGGTTCCTTTGCGGTTCCCAAGACGGTTTTGGGTGCCTTGCCGGGCACGGTCTCCGCAGCGGTTCCGGGCGGTTGAGCGTCCAGGGCGCGCCTGGAAGTCGAAGCCATTGCAGTCCTCCCCATGCGCCGGCCCGTGCCCCATGCGGGGCCGGTCCGTGCTGTTCCTTGAGGGAGAGCATATTAATATATCAGCGTGGCGCGCAAGCCTGATTTTGAGGAAGGGGCGAACATTTTTCTGGGGGTTGTGGGAGGGGAGGTGTCAGGGAGTTCCGCGGATGCAGGGTAATGGGTAATTGTTGAGAGAAGTGAGAGATTTGGGGGTGGTGTGCGTAAATGAAGGAGAGGTCTGTCTATCCGCTGTGCACCGGGAGCAGGTATTGATGTAATGCATGCCCGTTTATTACCAATAAGCTTTTAGCAAAAAATACCAACAGCAGAATACTGGCTACTATCCACATCGGCAGAATGGACATGAGTGGCGCCCTCATCGAGAAAGGCTAGCCCAGAGTCCGCTAGGTGATGATGCAATTCGGGGCTGAACGGGAAAATCAACGTCACTTTCCGTTGAAAGCCTCATCGAATGAATACAAGACTCTCTTCGCCAATCTGTGGGTCGCAATTGCTTCTTCAATCGTTGTATTTCTGATGCCAGCGTGAGCAAAATCGTGCCGCCAGCTTAGAATTTGCTTATAGCAAGATTCGATGTTTTTCCCTATACGATCGTCAATCTTCTTTTTCCGACTGGAAAGTAGGCTTTTGAACTTGTCGCGCACTTGCTCGTCGAAGATGGCTGTATATCCATGAAGATCATTAACTGAAATTTTGCTGTTCATCTTCTTGTAGTTGTTAATCGCGAAGACCCCAAAAGCGACATGATGCTTGGTGGCGTAAGTGATCAATGTTTCCTTAACACATGTTTCATATGAGGCCGAAATCGAGACAACGAGTAGCCCCGCCAAGTCAGCACGAAACTGTGCAGTGCCGACTTGGCTGCTTGGAACAAACCGGGCCATCTCAATGACCAATTGTTCGATTCGGTTAAAGTGAATGTCAAGGTCAGCCCTGGGCATCAGTCAGGACTTTCCGAGCTACTTCTAATCGCGACCGTAACATTTGGGTATCCGTCGTGCCGCCGCTGATATGGCTTGAGAACGAAGTATCCTTGAGTAGATTAACGTATCGCTCTTTTAATTGGTCGGCAGTAATACCTTCGTTTTCGAGAAGTGTCACCATTACCGCTTCCAGCACCGCTGCGTTGATGACGCCCTTCGGCCTGAAAGGCTTGTTGAGTGCTCTATTAATAGTGTCAACAACGACTGGGAACCTTCCCTTAAAACGCGCCGCGCGTTCCGATGAGAAGTCTCGGTTTATATCCATCTGGGTGTTTAAGTATATAAGCATGGGCTTTTCGTAAGCTGTCCACACATCAAAAAGCGCAAAAAGGCGCAAAACTAATTCGACATCCTTCTGGTTTTTATCGGGTTTTCTAATACCAAGAATTTTATGCCATCCTGGCGTGAGGTTGAGTGCTTTGAGTTCATCTACGATCTCGCCGCGATAGACGGCGTTCCGGATCTCTTGAGGTTTAAGTTGCGTGCCACCGGTGTTGAGGCGTTCGAAAATGTGGAAGACACTGTCGTTCCGGAGGCTCGGCTTCAATTGCTTGATGTTGATGGCCCGGAGCGTCGAGTTGCGCAATTTTCGCTGATCACGCGGAGACAGTTCTGTGAACGTCTTATTATTGTACTCGGATCGTTCGGATAGACCCTTCAGTTTAAATATCTGGCGGCGATTTTGATTGTCAGGTTCGCCGAAGAATCCTTCAAGAAAATATTTTACAGACATTATGCGCTGCTGCCCATCAATAATCTCAAGTTGTCCCTCATTATTCACGTACAGGAAAACTTGGGGAACGGGCAGCCCCATAAGGAACGATTCGATTAGCCTAGATGCTTGCTCAATCTTCCAAACATACCGACGTTGGTAGAAGGGGACAATGATATCGCCACGCATAACTTGTGAGGCTAGTAGCTCTAAGGTGGGGTCTGACGGAGAGACGGAGATGTCAAATTCAACAAACGGAACTTCATCATTTTCATCTTCTGTATTGAAGTCATCTGCTTTGTTGCTTCCAGCCACGCATATTCCCCTTCATTAAATTAGTCATAGAATTCCTATCCGAAATTCGAGGAGTTATTTTCCTAAGTCATCTGCGCACCTAGCGTATCCCCGCATGCTTCCTGAGGCTAGCATGCTTGATCTCGTTAAAACTTTCCAGTGGCATTAGTGAGCTGCCGAATCCAATTCGGACGCAATGAGTATCGTTATGCCACCGTTCGTCCTGTTGCCGGTACCGCCCGTATCAGTCAACTTTTGGAACACCTCCACTAACGACATGAAGGCTGCTCCCCCCTTGCCAGCCTCCGTCCGCAATGGCATACTAGTATGCAAGTTGACGCGATGGACGCCATGACCGACTCGCCGACCTCATCCGCCCCCACCGACATCCGCGGCCCCCGCCTGCACGGGGTCTACGACGCCCTGCGCGCCGCCGTGCTGTCGGGGGAGATCCGCCCCGGCGAGGGGATTTCGGAAACCCGCGTGGCCGCCCGCTACGGCGTCAGCCGCACCCCGGTGCGCGAGGCCTTCCGCCGGCTGGCCGACGAGGGGTTCCTGCGCATCGTGCCGCAGGTCGGCACCTTCGTGGCGCCGATCCAGCTCTCCGCGGTGTCCGACAGCCAGTTCATCCGCGAAACCCTGGAATGCCGGACCGTGCGTCTGGCCGCCGAACGGGCGGAGGCGGCGGACGTCGCCTCGCTCACCCGGCTTCTCGACTCGCACCGCGCGGTGATGTCCCCCGACCGTCATTCCGAGTTCTTCGCCCTGGACGAGGCCACCCACGCCGAGCTGGCCCGCATCGCCGGGCGTCCGGCGGTGTGGGACCTGCTGGTCGCCGTCAAGGCGCAGCTCGACCGCGTGCGCTTCCTGTCGCTGCACAGCGAAGGCTGGGCGGCCAAGATCGTCGGCGAGCACCAGAGCATCGTGGACCGCGTTTCCGCCCGCGACCCCGACGGGGCGGAGGAGGCCATGCGCGCCCATCTGCGCACCGTCTTCGCGGCGGTGGACGAGATCGCCCGAACCAACAGCCACTTCTTCGAGACGTAAAGCCCTTATGCGGAGTGTTCCATGCGCCTGAGCCCCGACACGCTGCCCTCGCTGCGCCATGGCGCGCAGCGTCCCGGCTATGACCGTGCCGCGCTGACCACCGGAATCGTCCATCTGGGCATCGGCGCCTTCCACCGCGCCCATCAGGCCGTCTACACCGACGACGCCCTGGCCCGGTCCTTCGGTCCCTGGGGCATCGCCGGGGTCAGCCTGCGCAGCCCCGACACGCGCGACGCGCTGGAGCCGCAGGGCGGCCTCTACACCGTCGCGGTGCGCGACGCCGCCGGCGAGCGGCTGCGGGTGATAGGCTCGGTTACCGAGCTGCTGGTCGCTCCGGAGGACCCCGCCGCGGTGCTGGACCTCCTGACCCGCCCCTCCGTCCGCATCGTCACCCTGACCGTGACCGAGAAGGGCTATTGCCACGACCCGGCGACCGGCGCGCTGAACGAGGCCCATCCGGACATCGTCCACGACCTCGCCAACCCGGACAGCCCGCGCAGCGTGCCCGGCTTCCTGGTGGAGGCTCTGATCCGCCGCCGCGCCGCCGGGGTGGAGCCCTTCACGGTGCTGAGCTGCGACAACCTGCCGAGCAACGGCGACACCGCCGCGGGCCTGCTGCGTCGTTACGCCGAGCTGCGCGACCCCGCTCTGGGGACGTGGTTCGCCGGGAACGTCGCCTGTCCGAACAGCATGGTGGACCGCATCGTGCCGGCCACCACCGACGCCGACCGCGACCGCGTGTCGGACGGGCTGGGCCTGCGCGACTCCTGGCCGGTGGTGACCGAGCCGTTCAGCCAGTGGGTGATCGAGGACCGCTTCCCCACCGGGCGCCCGGCCTGGGAACTGGAGGGGGCGGAACTGGTCCCCGACGTCCATCCCTATGAGACGATGAAGCTGCGCCTGCTGAACGGCAGCCACTCCACGCTCGCCTATCTCGGCTACCTCGCCGGCTACGAGACGGTGTCGGACACCATGGCCGATCCGGCCTTCGTCCGGCTGATCCGCGGCCTGATGGACGAGGAGGCCGGTCCGACGCTGCACATGCCGCCGGGCGCCGACCTCGACCATTACAAGGACGCGCTGATCGAGCGCTTCCGCAACCCGGCCCTGCGCCACCGCACCTGGCAGATCGCCATGGACGGCACGCAGAAGCTGCCGCAGCGGCTGCTCGGCACGATCCGCGACCGGCTGGCCGCCGGGGCGCCGATCGACCGGCTGGCGCTGGGGGTGGCGGGCTGGATGCGCTACGTCTCCGGCACCGACGAGGCCGGCCGCCCCATCGACGTGCGCGACCCGATGGCCGCCAAGCTCGCCGAGCTGGCGGCGGAGGCCGGGCCGGTGGCCGACCGTCTGGCACCCGCTTTGTTCGGGCTGAACGCCGTCTTCGGCGACGACCTGCCGCGCGACCCGCGCTTCACCGCCGCCGTGACCGACGCGCTGCGCCGGCTATACGCCGAGGGGGCCCGCGCCGTCGTGCAATCGGTCGCGGCTGAGGCGGCGGGCTGAGGCGCCCCATCGCACAAATCCCATCGAGACATGCCGGATTCGGCACAGCACTCTTCTTCAAGGAGCAGACCATGGAACAGACTTGGCGTTGGTTCGGCCCGGACGATGTGATCCGGCTCAACCACATCCGTCAGACCGGCGCCACCGGCATCGTCACCGCCCTGCACCAGATCCCCTACGGCGTGGTCTGGTCGGTCGAGGAGATTGAGGAGCGCAAGGCAATGATCGCCGCCGACCCCTCGCTCGGCCTGCGCTGGAGCGTGGTGGAAAGCCTGCCGGTCCATGAGTCCATCAAGATCGGCGAGGGCGACCTGACCCCGCTGTTCGACAACTACCGCCAGTCGCTGCGCAACCTCGCGGCCTGCGGGGTGACGACGGTCTGCTACAACTTCATGCCGATCCTCGACTGGACCCGCACCGACCTCGCCGCGCCGGTGCCGGGCGGCGGCACCTCGCTGCGCTTCAACGCCCATGAGCACGCCGCCTTCGACGTCTTCATGCTGGAGCGTCCGGGCGCCGAGGACGACCATGCGCCCGAGGTGCTGGCCCGCGCCCGCGCCTGGTTCGACAAGGCGTCGGAAGCCGACAAGAAGAAGCTTCTCGCCAACATCATGGCCGGCCTGCCGGGCGCCTTCGACCGCTACGACATCCCGGGCCTGCGCAAGATGCTCGACCGCTACAAGGACATGAGCCACGGCGCGCTGCGCGAGACGCTGGCCAATTTCCTGCGCGAGGTGATCCCGACCGCGGAAGAGGTCGGCATCCGCATGTGCATCCATCCCGACGACCCGCCGCGTCCGCTGATGGGCCTGCCGCGCATCGTCAGCAACGAGGACGACCTGGACTTCATCGTCAACGTCATCGATTCCGAGGCCAACGGCATCACCTTCTGCACCGGCTCGCTCGGCGCCGGGGCGAAGAACGACGTGCCGGGGATGATCAAGCGCTTCGCCCCGAAGGTCACCTTCGCTCATCTGCGCAACGTGAAGAAGGACCCCGACGGCTCCTTCCAGGAAGCCGAGCATCTGGGCGGCGACGTCGACATGGTGTCGGTCGTTACCACGCTCCTGGAGGAGCAGAAGCGCCGCAAGGACGCCGGCAACCCGAACTGGCGCATTCCCTTCCGCCCTGACCACGGGCACGAGCTGCTGGACGATGTGGGCAAGAAGACCCACCCCGGCTACCCGGCGATCGGGCGCCTGCGCGGTCTGGCGGAGATCCGCGGCGTAATGACCGCCGTGGCCTCGATGCGCCAGCTCCCGGTCTGATCCATTCTTGAGACAAGGGGAGCGCCTCGGGTGGCGCTTCCCCCTTTCACAAGCGAGATGTGCCGCAGCGGGGTGTCCGGTGCGGCCTTCTGCGCTGGCTTGGCCGGTGTTGCCACCAGCCTGCGGCTTCGTGCCGCGCGTCCAGGCATGCCGTCATGCTGCCCCGGGAAGGGTAGGGCGGCCAAAAGGTCGTTTGCATTCGAATAAAATCCACGGCAAGGCGGCCTGGAAACGCCCCGTCTTCTTTTTCTCACACCCCTCAGATTTATCCTGAGGCATGGTTTATCCAACAATTTCCATTGCTTAGTGCCTTCGTCACTTTCTTTCGGCGGAAGAGCGAAAAGCTATGGCAAAAACATCACAATCAATTAAAATCAAGATTGTGGTGTCGACCCTTCGCGTGTCCGCACCCTGATGACAAGGGAAGTGATTGGGATGAGCAACCGTCAGAATCCGCGATACGCCGCCGCCATGCTTCTTCGCGTGGTCGCTGCGAACGGGCGCTGCGATGTTCGTCCGATCGATCAGGTGCCGAAGAGCGCCCAGGAGATCGAACTCGAACGCTTCCTGCACGATGGCTTCGCGCCCCAGCCGTCCTCTCGCCGGCGGGCCGTTTCCCTCCGCGCCTGATCTAAAGGGCCGCTTTCGGAAAAAAACGTGCCGGGGAGAAAAAAGCTCTTGCCGGTCTCATCCAACCCGCCTATAACGCGGCTCCCACGACGCCGGGGCCGCTGAGAAGCGCGACGGCGGCAAGGGATCGGCAGAGATGCCGAAGACGAGACGAA
>NZ_JAUQTX010000243.1:0-9863 GCF_059803775.1 Azospirillum sp. UFLA03-27
TCGCCCGCTGAAACCCGCATTTTTATCCTCAACAGAGGCAAAAGGCCGAAATATGTTCGTTTTTCCGCACCCTGTTAAAGCGCTGCATCTTCCTTTCGCGTCGCCGGACCGGCTGGTGCGAGACCTCGGCCCGGTTGTTGCGTCGCCGGCCTTGTTCATGGCGGGCCGTCAGACCGATCTCGCGGAAGGCGGCCCCGTAGGAGCGGAGCTTATCGGTGGTGACCTGGGTGGGTGCGAAGCCGTGCTTCTTGAGCAGCTTGCGCATCAGCTTGAGGGCCGCAGCCTTGTCGCGCCGACGCTGGACGAGCACCTCCAGGACCTCGCCTTCATCATCGACCGCCCGCCAATTTTTACGACCATCTCGTCCAAATGCCAGCGCGGGCTGGGTCTCGGCCGGAGGCGTCGCAGGTTGCAAGTGATGGCCGGGCCGAACTTCAGAACCCAGCGCCGGACCGTTTCGTAGCTCACCTCCACACCGCGTTCAGCCAGAAGTTCCTCGACGTCGCGGTAGCTCAAGGTGAACCGCAGATACAGCCAGATCGCATGCTGGATGAGCGCGGGTGGGAAGTGGTGGCGGGCGTACGAGGGCGGCGGCATCCAGGGAAGATACCGCCATAACTGGTGAACCGCCACCGTCGCCGTGACAACGCCGTCACCGGCAAGCCACTGTCCGACAAGGCGGTGAACCGGCTGGTCAAGGAGAGCGCCGTCCGGGCCGGCCTGCCCGAGCCGGAGCGCTTCTCCGGCCATTCTCTGCGCGCCGGCCTCGCCACCGCGGCGGCCGAGGAGGAGGCGCAAACTCCACGACATCATGCGCCAGACCCGCCACAAGTCCACCGAGGTGGCCCGGCGCTACCTGCGCTCGCGCGACCGCTGGCGCAACAACGTCACCGAAAAGCTCTTCCGCTCACGGGGCGACGGCGGCTCCTGAACGGGAAATTTGGTCCCCATTTCCCGAATTAGATGTGCTCTCACCGTGCGTTGCGTCATTCTCGCCGGCATCAAGGACCACGTGCCGTCTACCCGGATCGAATAGCCGCGATCGAAGAACACACCGTTACCTCGTCGTACAGGGAGCGAGCCCGGCGGAGATCCTGCGTCCCCCAGCCTTCGCCGTACCGCCCGAGCACGTCGGACAATGTCGTGGTCGCTCCGGCCGTGTCTCCTTGATCGCGGAGAAGCCCGGCGAAGCTCGTCGCGGCACGCAATTCCCAGGCAAGCGCGCCTTGCCGTCGGCTCTCGGCCAATGCGCGTTCAAACCAGCGCCGCGCCTCCACCGGGTTGCCATTCCGCGCTGCCAGTTCACCACGCACCCGCTTCAAATCGGCCGAGCACCACCCTTCACCATTCCGGCGCAGGCGGCCGAAGGCTTCACGCAGGGCCCGCTCGGCCTCAACAGGGCGGCCGGCGTCGATCAGAATCGCCGCATACTCCCCAAGCATATGCGTCAGAAGCGGTCCATGTCGGATGTGGCGCAACTCGCCCAAGACCTCAGCCAGTTGACGCAGGCCGATGTCACGCCGGCCGTGACCGATCAGGAGGAAGCTCTCGTAGCAGCGGCCGAGCGTGTGCCAGATGGCCAACCCTGCGCCCTTGGTGCGGGCCATCAAAAGACCGGCGAAGCCATCCAACTCTTCGAGGTTGCCGTTGCGCAGAGCGATCGGGCAGGCCGCCTCCGACAGGGCATAGCTGATGCTGCCGGCATGGTCGCTGGACACCGCATCCTCGACGTTGCGCCGGCTGACGGCGCGCGCCTGTTCGGGGAAGCCCTGCAGCCACAGGATTTGCGCCTCGAAGCAGCGGGCGGCGACCGACTGGTCGAACTGGAAGGCGGCGATCTGCGCCGAACGGGGAATGGTTCCGCTGCGCGCGAGCATGCGTTCGATGCTGCCGCGCGCCGTTGCGAACCGTCCGACAAAGAAGTGTGAGACGCCAAGCATCCGATCGCCGAGGATGGCAAACAGCGGATCGTCGACACCGCTGGACAGGCTCGCATAGGTTTGGGCGATCGTCAGCGCTCCACGGGCGTCACCCTGATTGCGCCGGTCGATCCACAGCCCCCACAGCGCCTTCAGCCGTGCCTCGCGGTCGCCCAGATCCTCGGCGATGGCCAGCACGGTACTCCAGGCGGCTTGCACGCGCTCGCCGGCTCCGTCGATGTTCATCAGAGCGCCGCCCAGCGCGGCGTGAAGCCGCATCACGTCGCGCCGCCGCGTGGGATCACCCGGCGGGATGGCGCCGAGTGCGTGCCCGACGGCCTCGATGGTTTCGGCGATCAGCGACAGGTTGGTCCACAGCGGCACGGCGGCGAGGGTAAGACGCACGCCAAGCGGTTGCCCCTCCTCCGTCGACCAGCACCAGCGCAACGCCGAACGGACGTTGGTGAGCATCGCCTCCCAGCCTGTCCGTTGTGAAGCGCCGTCCGCCGGCTCCGGCGTCCAGTTCTCCAACCGCATCGTCCAATGCTCGGCATGCCGTGCCATCGCGGCATCCTGTTCGCCGTTGGCGACCAACTCCGCCCAGGCGAAGGCCCGGTTGGTGTCGAGCATGCGACAGCGGACGCCAAGCCCGTCGGGCGTCACCTCGATCAGCGATTTCGAAGCCAGCCGCTGGAGCAGACCTTTCACGGGGGCGGCGTCGGCGGCATCGAAGGAAAGGACGGCAACCGCGTCATCCCAGGCGACGGCGCCGCGGAGCACGCTGAAGCAACGAAAGACCCTCCGCTCCGCCTCATCTAGCAGGCGATAGCTCCATTCCACCGTCGCCAGCAAGGTCTGGTGGCGGGGCAGTGCCGTGCGGTAACCGCTGGTGAGCAGCGTGAAGCGATCGGAAAGCGCCTGCAGAAGACCGGCGACACCGAAATGGGGAACCAGGGCCGCAGCCAGTTCGATGGCCAGCGGCAGCCCGTCCAAGCGCCGGCAGATGTCCGCCAGGATGGGCGCCTCCGCCGCACCGAAGCGCAAACCGGCGGAGGCCGCGCCGGCGCGTTCGATGAACAGCCGCACCGCCGGGAAGGTCAGCGCGTCGGCCGGTGCCACTTGGCCGGCGACCGGCGACGGTAGGCCATGCACCGGATGAATCTGTTCCTCCGCAACACGCAGCGCCTCTCGGCTGGTGGCAAGAATGCGGACCCCCGGTGCCACCGCCAGAACCGCCTCGACGAAGCGCGCCGCGGTAGCGACGAGATGTTCGCAGGTGTCGAGCAGCAGAAAGGTGCGCCGGTCCGACAGGTAGCGCAGGATCGTCGCCGTGGGGTTCAGGCTATTGCCCGGCAGACCGAGCCGACCGGCCACGGCGGCGGCCAGCAGTTCACCGTCCGGCAGCGGCGACAGATCGACGGGAACCACCTCCTCCCCTCTGCCCGCCGCCAAGGTAGCGACCCGCATTGCCACTGCCGTCTTGCCGGCGCCGCCGGGCCCGACCAGCGTGACCAGCCGATGAGCGCCGATTTGTCGTCCGACCTCGGTGACCAGCGCGTCACGGCCGATCAGCCGCGTCAGCGGAAGCGCCGGTTGGGGCGGCGACAGATCATGCTCCTCCGGCGCGGTGGAGAGCGGGCGGAGCGGAGTGGTGGACACCGATGGCACGGCAAACGCATAACCGCGCCCTGTTACGGTGACGATGCAGTCCAGACAAGACGGCTCGACGCAGAGCAGTTTGCGCAGTGCGGCAATCTGGACCCGCAATGTGTTGCGCTCGACGTGGATGCCGGGCCAGACGGCGGTCATCAGTTCTTCGCTGGTCAGGGTCCTTCCCGCCCGTGTGGCCAGCAGGATCAGCAGATCCATGGCCCGACTGCCGATGCGCACCATCGTATCGCCACGGTAGAGCTTGCGAGCCTGCGGCAACAGCCGATAAGGGCCGAAGACGATCTCGCCCAGGTCAACGGCGTGACTGGGAGCCTGGATGGCGCGACCCAGCGAAATCGCGGGTGCCCCCGGAACGTGCGCGTTGCGTGCCGACTGTGATCCAGCAGCCGGACATGGTTCCACGTCACACCGGCTCCCGCCGAAATCCCCCATGGTACCCCCGGCGCTCTCCGGCCGTCCCCGCCCTCCGGCGGTGGTGCAAAATCATATCGTACGGGACCAAAACGGCAACTTCACCTTTGTAAAGTCAGCCTCACCTTTGTGATAGCGCGCCCCCCATCGGCGCGCCTCACACATTTTCACACCATTTAAGTCGGTCTGCTCAGTTCCGGCTGCCTAAGGTTGAGACCGCAAACCGACCCGTCTCTGCCTGACCGACCGCCGGGCAGCCACCGCACCAGGACATCGCAAGCACGGCCGAACATCGCACCAACAGCGCATCGCAAGGGAGCCTCCGACCATGCCCCACACCCTTAACGTCAATGGTATGACGCACACGGTCGATGTGGATGGAGACATTCCCCTGTTATGGGTGCTGCGCGACGTTCTCGGTCTGACCGGCACAAAGTTCGGCTGCGGCATCGCCATGTGCGGCGCCTGCACCGTCCATCTCGACGGGCAGGCTGTGCGGTCCTGCGTCACCACCGTTGCGGATGCCTCCTCCTCCATCATCACCACCATCGAGGCGGTCGGTAAAACCGACGAAGGCGCGCGCGTCCAGCGCGCTTGGTTGGCCGAAGAAGTGGTTCAATGCGGCTATTGCCAGTCCGGGCAGATCATGGCGGCGGCGGCCTTGCTGGCCGTCAACCCACAGCCCAACGACGAGGACATCGATGCGGTGATGTCCGGGAACATTTGCCGTTGCGGGACCTACCCGCGCATCCGTGCCGCCATCAAGCGCGCCTCCGGCGTCATCGTCAGCGAGGAGAATCTGTGAAATGGCCATGGCTAACCGGAACACACTGTCCTCGCCTCCCGCCAGCCCGCTTTCCCGCCGGGGCTTCCTCATCTCTGCCGCCGCTGTGGGGGGCGCCCTGGTGATCGGGCTGTGCCCCGCCGGGGTCGCCGCACAAAATGAAGGTGGAACAGCGGCCGAAGCGGCGACGGTTGGCGATGCTACCCTCACTCCCTTCATCCGCATTCCGCCAGCCGGGGCGATCGAGGTGATCGTGCCATCGGCCGAAATGGGGCAAGGTGTCTACGCTGCGATCGCTACGCTGATCGCCGAGGAGTTGGAGGTGCCGCTGGACCAGATCCGGGCCGTGCCGGCGCCGGCCGACCCGGCGCGCTACGCCCACCCTTTGCTTGGCGACCAGATCACCGGTGGTTCGGTCACCATCCGCGGTTTCTGGACACCCATGCGCCAGGCCGGGGCAGCGGCACGGACGATGCTGGTCGCTGCGGCGGCGCGGCAATGGGGCGTGTCCGCTGACTCCTGCAAGGCCGAAGCCGGGGTCGTGCGGCACCCCGAGAGTGGACGCAGCGCTCCCTACGGCACACTGGCCGCCGCCGCCGCGCGGGAACCGCTTCCGGAAACCGTGATGCTCAAGCCGGCCTCGGCCTTCACCCTGATCGGCAAAGCGCTGCCCCGCATCGACTCGCCGGAGAAGGTGGACGGAACCGCCCGTTTCGGGCTCGACGCCCACCCACCGGGGGTCAAGTTCGCGGCTTTGGCCATCTGCCCGACCTTTGGGGGCACGCTGAAGGCGGTGGACGACAGTGCGGCGCTCGCCGTCAAGGGGGTCCGGCAGGTGGTCCGACTGAGCGATGCCGTCGCAGTGGTCGCCGACCACACCGGAGCGGCCCGCAAGGGGCTGGCGGCGCTGCGCATCACCTGGGATGCCGGGCCGAACGGCGGCCTGACCACCGAGGAATTGGAGCGGCGCGCCGACGCCGCCATGGCGGGGGCGGCTCTGGTCGCCCATGAGGCCGGCGACGTGGCCGCGGCGGAGGCGGCACAGGCTCGCGGCCTTGACACCCTGTACCGGTTGCCCATCCTCGCCCATTCGGCGATGGAGCCGATGAACTGCACCGTGCATGTGCGCAAAGACTCCTGCGACGTCTGGGTTGGGACCCAGGTGGCCGGGCGGGCCCGCCAAGCGGCGGCGGCGGTCACTGGCCTGCCTGTGGAGAAGGTGGTGGTCCACAATCACCTGCTCGGCGGCGGCTTCGGCCGGCGCCTCGATTATGACGGCATCACCCTGGCGACCCGCGTGGCCCAGCAGGTCGACGGACCCGTGCAGGTGGTGTGGAGCCGTGAGGAGGACATCCGTCACGACTCCTTCCGCTATCTGAACCTCAGTCGGCTGCACCTCACGCTCGGCCCCGATGGGCTGCCGGTGTCGTGGCGCCACCGCGTCGTCGGACCAGCGATCATGGCGCGCTTCTTGCCGGCCTTCTTCAAGGACGGCATCGATCTCGACATCGTTGGCGGCGCCGAGGGACCCTATGATATCCCCAACAAGCGCGTCGAGTACGTCCGCCACGAAGCGCCGGAGGGCATGTTGACCGGCAACTGGCGCGGCGTCGGCCCGACCCGCAACGCCCCAGCCATCGAATGCGGCATCGACGAGGCGGCCCATCTTGCCGGCCAGGACCCTGTGATCTATCGGCGGCGCCTGCTCACCGGAACACCGCGGTTGCGCGCGGTGCTCGACCTTGCCGCGGAGCGGGCCGGGTGGGGAACGCCGCTCGAACCGGGGCGCGGACGCGGCGTGGCGGTAATCGCTGATTTCGGAAGCTTCGCCGCCCTGGTCGCCGACGTTCAGGTGACACCGGGCGGCACCGTCCGGATCGACCGCATGGTCTGCGCCGTCGATTGTGGGCAGGTCATCAATCCGGTGATCCTCAAGCAGCAGGTGGAGAGCGGGATCGTCTACGGCCTGAGCGCGGTGCTCTATGGCCGTCTGACCGTGGCCGACGGCGCCATCGTCGAGGGCAATTTCGATGACTCGCCAGTTCTGCGCATCAACGAGTGCCCCCGGATCGACGTCCATATCGTGCCGAGCACCGAGGCACCGGGCGGCGTCGGCGAACTGGGCACGCCGCCCGTAGCCCCGGCGGTGATGAACGCAATCTTCGCGGCGACCGGACAAAGGCTCCGCAATTTGCCGATCGACAGCAGCCGGCTGAGGAGGGCATGACCATGCGACGTATCGCCCGTCTCATCCTTCCCGCCGTGACCGTGAGCGCCCTGGCCCTGGCCGCTGCCATCGGCACCGCCCGAGCGGATACCACCGATCTCGGGCGCGGCCTGAAAAGCCCCGCCGAGATCGTCCCGACCGGAGATCCCGCGTCCCGCTCGCGCGCGCTCTTCACCGAAGCGGCCAAGGTTCTCACTGATCCCCGCTGCATGAACTGCCACCCGGCCGACCGCCAGCCGACCCAGGGCGATGCGATGCGCCCGCACGCTCCGTTCATGCAGGCCGGGGAGTCCGGGTTCGGTCAGCCCGGATTGAACTGCAACTCCTGCCACCGGACGGAGAACACCACCCTTGTCGGCAGCCGCATCGGCTCCGTTCCTGGCGCCACGCCATGGCTTTTGGCGCCGGCCAGCATGGCGTGGCAGGGGCTGACCCTCGGCGGGATCTGCCAGCAGTTGAAGGACCCGGCCCGCAACGGCGGCCGCAGTCTTGCCCAGATCCACACGCACTTGGCCGAGGATCATCTCGTCGCCTGGGCTTGGCATCCCGGCGAAGGCCGCCGTCCGGCACCGGGCACGCAGGCCGCCTTCGGCGCGTTGATCGCCGCCTGGATCGAGACCGGCGCCGAGTGCCCGCCCTGATCCGGTTCGCTGCAGGGATGCCGGCTCAGTACCGCTCGAACAGACGCAGGCGGAGGGCGACCACTGTCGCGGTGGTCAGCAGTGTACCGTCGAAGCCCGCCACAGCCGCCCGCCGGTCCCACCCTTCTGGCGCCGCGTTGGCGCTTGCTATACGGTCTGCACGATCCGCGCCCGCGCGGCACCGATGGCCTGTTCATGAGCTTCCGCCCCCAAAGCCAGCCGTTCCGCGCGGATGAATGTGACGTCGGTGATGCCCATGAACCCAAGCAAGGCTCGAAGATGCGGCTCCTGTGCGTCCATCGCCTGCGCCGGGCCTTCGCTGTACAGACCACCCCGGCTCTCGATGACGATTGCCCGCTTTTCCGTGAGCAGCCCCGCCGCGCCGCTGGCGGAATACTGGAACGTGACGCCGGCGCGCAGCACATGGTCGAACCATGATTTCAGGGTCGACGGAATGCCGAAGTTGTACATCGGCGCACCGATGATCACCGTATTGGCCGCTTTGAGCTCGGCAACGAGATTGTCCGAAAGAGCGCGGGCTTCCGCCTGATCGGCGTTGGCCGGATCACCGCCCCGCAGCGCGACGGCGGCATCAATGGTCAGGTGGGGAAGCGGATTGCGGCCAAGATCCCGGGCGATGACGTGAAGATCGGGTTCCTGCGAGCGTAGACGTGCAACGACCTCTTCGACGAGGCGGTTCGAAACGGACGCTGCGCCAAGAACGCTGCTGGTAAGGACGAGAACTGTGGACATGGATTTGGACCTCTTGAGCCATCCGACGATGGCGACCGGTCCAAGTTAGCGGTTCACCTGGAGGGCCAGAATGGCCTTAAATGCGCCCAGACTGTTGCCTGATTGGGAACACCGGCATGCCAGAGTTCGCGGACCTGAAGAGCTTCGTCGAGATCGTCGACAGTGGCGGCTTCAACCGGGCGGCGCATCGTCTGGGCATTTCAAAGTCGATCCTCAGCCGGCGGATGGCGCGGCTCGAAGCCGAACTTGGAACATGCCTTCTCAGCCGCACCACGCGTGGCATCAGCCCCACCGATGCCGGTCTCGAGTTCAAAGCGCGGTGCGAGCGGATTCTGGCGGATTTGGAGGACGCGCGTGACTCCGTCGCTCAACGAGGGGGTGGGATGATCGGGCGGTTGCGCCTTTCCGTGCCCGCGGCTTTCGTCCATCACATGGCTCCAGTCCTGGCGGACTTGGCCCGGCTCCACCCCAGGCTCGCCATGGATGTGTCCTACAGCGACCGGATTGCCGACTTGATGGGCGAGCGTTTCGATGCCGCGGTCCGCATTGGCACGCTGCGCGATTCCAGCCTCGTGGCGCGCCGAATCGCGCCGGTCCGAGCCGTGCTGGTCGCCAGCCCGGAGTATATCGGGCGACACGGCCGACCGGACGAGCCGGCTGACCTTACCACCCATGAATGTCTGATCTACAGCGGCGCGGTACAGACGGAGTGGCGGTTCCGCTCCGGTAAAAAATGGCTGTCGGTTCGCCCAGAAGGGCGCCTACGGACCGACAGCGGGGATGCCATCGTGCAGTGGGCGATTGCGGGGCTTGGGGTCGCCGCCGTTCCGTTGTTCCTCGTGTCAGAGTTCATCGCGAGCGGAAGGCTCGAAGCGCTCCTTCTCGATTACGACATGCCAGAACATGGTCTCTACGTTTTGCGACCTCCCGGCCCCCATGTTTTGGGAAAGGTCCGGATATTGATCGATACGCTTGTCGCGCGCTTCGGCGGCGAACACGCCTCATGCGTCGGTTCGCCGTCTCCGCAGTAGGAACGTCCGCCACGCGGCAATTGATGCGCCTGCCGCGCGGTGGGCAGGACAACTGCTCTGCTACTGCGTCGGCGTCACGCGCTGCCAGAAATCGTTGAACACGATGCTGTCGAAGAACGCGGTCGCTTTGATGATCCGGTCGTTCCGCAGCGTAAGGAACCACGCGTAACTGTTGCGATACGGCTGGCCATCGCGGGCCGTTCCTTCCGCATCGAAATGCACGATCACCGTGTCGCCGTCAGCATAGAGATTCCGGATTTCCGGAACGAAACGGCTGGCCATGCGGGCACCGAAGGGCCGGATCACGTTGCTGAGGAAGTCCTCTCGGCCCGTGTAGGTGCGCGCAACCAGATCGTGTCCCAAGACGTGGTGTAGCTGAGGAGAACCGGCCCGCCGAAGCGCCCCCAGAGCTGGCGTAGGCGGGCC
>NZ_JAUQTX010000244.1:0-9731 GCF_059803775.1 Azospirillum sp. UFLA03-27
GCGTATAATCGTCGGCAGCGTCAGATGTGTATAAGAGACAGCCCCACCGCCGCGCGGGCCGCGCGCGGCAGCAGACCGGCCCCAGCCAGCAGGGCGGAGCCGGTCAGCAGATCGCGGCGGGTCAGCGGGAGAAAGGGCGGCACGGCGTCCTCACACGTAGCGGGCCAGGGCGTCGCGCAGGTCCGCCGGAACCGGGGTCGGGCGGTGGCTGTCCTTGTCGACGATGACGCAGACGGCCTCCTGCACGGCGATGCAGCGGTCGCCGTCGAAGATCGCCGCCCCCAGAACGACGGAGGTGTTGCCGACCTTCGCGACCCGCGCGCCGACGCGGATGTCCGCCGGGAACAGCAGCTCCGCCTTGTAGTCGATGACGCTGCGCGCCAGCACCACGGTCCAGGGGGACTCGCCGCGGAAACCGCCGCACTCATGGACCAGCGACACGCGAAGCTGCTCGAAATACACGCCGATGGCGTTGTTGTTGACGTGGCCGAGCGCGTCGAGGTCGGCGAAGCGCACATGCTCCGCGATCCAGAAACGGTAGAGGTCGGGGCGGGTCGGATCGGTCATGGTCGCCTGTCGAATGGTGGTTGGGGCCGAATGTGGCCGGTGGCGCGGGCCGGGGCAAGCCCGGGCATGACGGTCATTCCCCGCACCGTCCCGATTTGCCGCGCCAAGCCGGGCGGGCCGGTGTTATAGGAGTCGCACCATAACACCCGCAACGGACCGCAAGATGAGCAAGGACAGCACCAACCAGACGGCCGAGGCCCTCTTCGAGAAGGCCCTGTCGGTCGCCGAGAAGCATCTCGAGGCGGCGATCAAGGAAGGCGGGGTCCTGGGCCCCTACATCGCCGTCGCCATGATCGAGGCCGCCGTGAACACCGCCGTGGACGAGACCAGCCACGAGGACGTCATCGACATGCTGCGCGATCTGGCCGCCCAGATCGAAGCGGATGCGGACGAAAGCGAAGAATAAGGTCTGCCGCCGTCACGCGGGGTCCGGCTGCCGGCGCGCTTCGCGCCGGCGCAGGATTTCGTAGACGACGGCGCCCAGGATGGTCAGCGCGATCAGGATCAGCGACAGCGCGTTGACCGCGGGTGTCAGGCCCGTCCGCACCTTCGAGGCGATGTAGACCGTCAGCGTGGTGTCCAGCCCGCGGACGAACAGCGTCGTGTTGTAGTTCTCGAAGCTCTGCAGGAAGGCCAGGAAGGACGCCGACAGGATGGCCGGCGTCAGATAGGGCAGCGTGATCCGCCGGAACACCTGCCCGTGGGTGGCGCCCAGATCCAGCGCCGCCTCCTCCAGAGTCTGGTCGAACCGTTGCAGCCGCGCCAGGAACAGCAGCATCGCGTAGGCCGCGATGAAGCTGGACTGCGCCAGGATGGTCAGGAACAGGCCGCCGGTCACTCCGAACCACTCGCGCCAGAAGACCAGCGTGGAGATGCCGACGATCACTCCCGGCGTCAGCAGCGGCGACACCATCACGGCGTAGAGGAAGGTCCGCGCTCGGCTGTGCAGCCGGTCGAGCAGCAGCGCCGCCGCCAGCCCCAGCGGCACCGCCACCGCGATCACCCCCGCCCCGACCAGCAGGCTGGTCCCCAGCGCCTGCCACATGCGCTGGTCGGCCCACAGGGCGCCGAACCATTGCAGCGTGAAGCCCATCCAGGGGGTGACGGTCGGGAAGCGGCTGCTGTTGAAGGTCGCCGCCGCCATGATCCCCAGCGGCAGGAACAGATAGCCGAAGAACAGGACCAGATAGGCGCCGGTCAGCCAGCGGCGGAAGGTGGCAGCGGTCATTTCGCCCCCATCATTTCGCAATATCCGTGAGGCCGACGCGGAACAGCCGCATCATCAGCAGGATGAAGGAGACGCACAGGATCAGCAGGATGAAGGCGTAGGCCGCCCCCTGGTTCCAGTTCCCGCCCTCGAAGAACCAGTTGTAGATGACCTCGGTGAACCAGCGGCTCTGCGGTCCGCCCAGCAGGGCCGGCACGGCGTAGCTGCCCGCCGCCAGCATGAAGGTCATGATGCAGCCGACCGCGATGCCCGGCTTGGCGTGGGGGATGACGATGCGGCGGTGGATGCGCAGCCAGCCGGCCCCCAGATCGCGCGCCGCCTCGATCTGGTTGCGGTCCAGCGACTCCATGGCGTTCATGATCGGGAACACCATGAAGAGGATGTAGACGTAGACCATCCCGATGATCACCCCGGCGTCGCCGCCGAGCAGCCGCTGCGGCTCCGAATAGAGACCGAGCCCGACCAGCAGCGCGTTCAGCGGCCCGTTGAAGGCCAGGATGATGTACCAGGCGAAGGTGCGCAGCAGCTCGTTGATCCAGAAGGGAACGACGAGCATCAACACGAGCAGCGGCAGGCGCCGCCGCGGCGCCACCTGCGCCATGTAGAAGGCGACGGGGTAGCAGACCGCCAGCGTGACGGCGGTGACCAGGCTGCTTGCCCAGATCGTCTTGAGGAAGATCGCCAGATGGATCTGGTTGGTCCACAGCGTCGCGTAGTTGCGCAGCGTGTAGACGTCCTCCGGCCCACCGGCCTTGCTGGGCGGCAGCGACGGGCGGAAGGAGAAATCCACCATCAGCAATTGCGGCAGCACGACCAGCAGCAGCAGCCACGCGGCCACCGCCAGCAGGATCGCCACGGTCAGAACCGGACCGTACCGGCGCAGCACGCCGCCCATGACCACTCCCCCACCCGCTGAGATTCAGAGCCGAGATTCTTAGGATCGAAAGCCTCTCACGACCCCGGGCCGGAGCGCAAGCGAGGCTATGCTCCAGCAAATAACCACATTTTTATTGCCTTTTTTCGGTCCCCGGACTGTGCCCATAGTGGCGTCATGCATGCATGGCGGACATCCGGGGTGATGAGGGAAGCAACAGCGTGGGTCGCCGCGCTGGTGCTGGTCTTCCACGCCCTGGTCATGGCCACCCACGTCCCGGCGCCGCTGGCCAGGGTGCTGGCGGAGTCGGCGCAGCTCGCCATGGCCGGCTCGATCTGCCATTCCGGCGCCGCGCCCGACGCCTCCGCCGTGCAGCACTCCGACCATGGCCCCGTCCCGGACGGTACGCCGGGCCACGTCACCTATTGTCCGATCTGCCTGTCGCTGGGCGGCGGGTCCCTGTTGGGTCCGGTCCTGGCACCGGCCCCGCTGCCGCCGGCCGGGATCGTGCTGGCCGCCGTTCCGCTGCCCACGGACGACGAGGCCGGGGCCGGCCGCGTCCCGCGCGCCTTCTCCGCCAGGGCGCCTCCGGTGGGTGTCTGAACCGACACCCTCAGACAGACCCACACCGGAGAGTTCCCATGATCCGCAACACCCGCGGCGCCCTGCTGGCCGCCGCCGTCCTCGCTTGCCTGCCCGGTCTTCTTCCTGGTTCCGCCGCCCTCGCCCACACCACGCTGGAGACCAAGCAGGCCCCCGCCGCCAGCACCTACAAGGGCGTGCTGCGCGTCGGCCATGGCTGCGGCGCGTCCCCCACCGTGGCCCTGCGCGTGCAGATCCCGGAGGGAGTCATCGCGGTGAAGCCGATGCCCAAGCCCGGTTGGACCCTGACGACCAAGGAGGGCCAATACGCCAAGGCCTACGACTATTACGGCGAGTCGCTGAGCAAGGGCGTCACCGAGATCGCCTGGACCGGCGGCTCGCTGCCGGACGCCCATTACGACGAGTTCGTCTTCCGCGCCCGCCTGCCCGACGACGCCCCCGGCACCGTGGTCTATTTCCCCGTGGTGCAGGAGTGCGAGACGGGCGTGCACCGCTGGATCGAGATCCCGGAGCCGGGCAAGACCGACCACGACGTCAAGGAGCCGGCCCCCGGCGTCACCCTGACCGCCAAGCCGTAAGGGAAGGGACGATCGCATGCGCCGGCTGGTCGTGGGGTGGGTCGCCGCCCTGATGCTGCTGTCCCTGTCCGCGCCGGCCCTGGCGCATGCCGTGCTGGTCGAGAGCGCCCCGGAGGACGGGGCGCGGCTCGACAACCCGCCCGCCGAGGCCGTGCTGCGCTTCAACGAACCGGTTCGGCCGGTGTCGGTGACGCTGATCGGCCCCGGCGGGGTGACGCTTCCCCTGCCCGCCCCGGCCGCCGGGGACGGGGCGCTTCGCGTCGCGCTGCCCGGCGGGCTGGCGGTGGGGACCCACATCCTCAGCTACCGCGTCAGCTCGGCGGACGGTCACCCGGTCGCCGGATCGCTCCTGTTCGGGATCGGTGCGGAACCGGAACGACCTGTGGAGCTGGGGGGGGCGACACCGCCGGCCACGCTGCTGGCCGCCGCCGTGGTCCGGGCGCTCCATTACGGAAGCCTGCTCGCGGCGGTCGGCGGCGGGCTGTTCCTGGTGCTGGTGGCGGGGCGGTGGAGTCCGCTGAACCGCCGCCTGCGCCCCGGCCTGTGCCTGGGCGTCGGCGTCGCCGCCCTGGTGGCCGTGCTGAACGCCGGTCTGGCCGGCGCGGTGCTGGAAGGGGCGCCGCTGTCCGCCCTGGCCAGCGCCCCGCCTTGGATCGCCGGCCTGACCAGCACGGCGGGGCCGAGCGTCCTCCTGGCCCTGCTCAGCCTGATCGCCGCCGCGCTGGGGCTGGCGCTGGAGGAGCGTGGGACGGCGGGCAGCGTGCTGCTGGTCGCCGGGGCGGTTGGGGCGGCGCTGGCGCTGGCCGCCACCGGCCACGCCGCGACCGCGGAGCCGCGCTGGCTCAGCGTGCCGCTGGTCACCCTGCACGGTCTGGCGGTGGCCTTCTGGATCGGCAGCTTCTGGCCGCTGGCCGTGCTGCTGCGGACAGAACCGCCGGCCGAGTCGCTGCGGCTGGTTCGGCGCTTCTCCGCCATCGCGGTTCCGGCGGTGGCCGTCCTGCTGCTGGCCGGGGTGGGGCTGAGCGCGTTGCAACTCGGCGACCCGCGCACCATCCTGACCACCGCCTACGGCCAGATCTGGACCGGCAAGATTGTCTGCGCGCTGGCCCTGCTGGCGCTGGCCGCCGTCAACCGCTGGCGGTTGACACCGCGGCTGGAGGTCATGGGCGGACAGGCCGCAGCCCGGCTGCGCGCCAGCGTCCACACCGAAATGGTGGTGGCGGCGCTGGTCGTGCTGTTCACCGCCGGGCTGGGCACCACCCCGCCGCCGCGCACCCAGGCCCTGCCGGTCTTCGCCGAGAAGCCGGCGGGCTTCAGCACCGCGGTCGTGGCCCGCGGGCGCACGGCCATCGTCACGGTGACCCCGGCGGCGCCGGGAGCGAACCGCGTCGAGATGCGCCTGACGGGACCGGGCGGCGCGCCCCTCGACGCGCTGGAGGTGTCGGCGGAGCTGGCCCTGCCCGCCGCCGGGATCGAGGGCATCACCCGCCCCCTGCCCAAGGTGGCGCCCGGGGTCTATGCGGCGGACGGGGTGACGCTGCCGGTGGCCGGGGCCTGGGCGGTGCGGCTCGACGCGCTGGTCAGCGACTTCGAAAAGGTGCCCTTCCGCGCGGTTGTCCCGGTGGGCCGCTGAACGGCTTTACGCCGGCGTGTCAGGCAGCACCACGGCGTCCTCCGCCCGGAAGGCGATCCGGGCGGGGTCGCCGGGGGTCAGCGGCGGCTCGTCGCCGAGATGCGGGACCTGGACGGTGATGCCGCCTTCCAGGAAGGCGTTGATGAAGGCGCCCTCGAAATCCCGGTGGGTGACCCGCGCCTCCAGCGCGTTCTCCGCCCCCGCCCCCGCCGCCATACGCTCCGGCCGGACGAACAGGGTGGCGCGGTCGCCGGGGGCGAGGCGGCGCGGGTTGCGCCCGATCAGCCGGCCGTGGGGCGTGTCCAGAGCGGCCAACCCGTCGGCCGACTCGGCGACAGTCCCGGAAAAGCGGTTGTTCTCCCCCACGAAGGAGGCGACGAAGGCGGTTTCCGGATGGTCGTAGATGGCCCGGCCGTCGCCCACCTGCTCCAGAACGCCCCTGGACATCACGCCGATCCGGTCGGACATGGTCAGCGCCTCGCCCTGGTCGTGGGTGATGTAGATGAAGGTCACGCCGGTCCGCTTCTGCAGGTCGCGCAGCTCGGCGCGCATGTGCTGGCGCAGCTTCAGGTCCAGCGCCGACAGCGGCTCGTCCAGCAGCAGGACGGCGGGTTCCACGGCCAGAGCGCGGGCGATGGCGATGCGCTGGCGCTGGCCGCCCGAGAGCTCCGTCACCTTCTTTTCCGCGGCGTCGGGCAGCGCCACGAGATCGAGCAGCTTGCGCACCCGCCCCTGCCGTTCCGCCAAGGGCACGCCGCGCACCTCCAGCCCGAAGCCGATGTTCTCCGCCACTGTCATCAGCGGGAACAAGGCGAGGTTCTGGAAGATCAGCGCGGTCGGGCGCTTGTTCGGGCCGATGCCGCGCATGTCACGGCCGCCGATGCGGATGGCGCCCTCCGTCGGCTCCATGAAGCCGGAGACCATGCGCAGGATGGTGGTCTTGCCGCAGCCCGACGGGCCGAGGAAGCTGAAGAATTCCCCCGCCCCGACCGTCAGCGACACGTCGCGGACGGCGGTGACGGAACCGAACCGCATGGTGACGGACTCGAGCTGGACGTCCTGACTCATAAGCACCTGATTGAAAATCAATCCCTTGTGGGACGATCACACGCCGCCATCCTTAACCCTCTCCCCTCCGGGGAGAGGGAGGCCCGAAGGGCCGGTGAGGGGGTTGCGCGTGGCGGTACGTCCGGCAAAAGCACATCCCCCTCACCCTAACCCTCTCCCCGGAGGGGAGAGGGGATATTGGGCGGAGAGGCGGGAGAGGGTCGCACTCACGCCGCCAGGAAGCGGTCCTGGTACTCATTGCGGATGGAGACGTACCAGGCCTCCTGGATCGGCCACCACCACAGCTTCTGCAGCGCGTCGCCCGGATAGGCGTCGGCGAAGAACTGCTTGTTCAGGTCGGACAGATGCGCCTCCGCCCCGACCGCCGTGCTGGAGATGCCGGAATGGTTGGTGTAGAGGGCGCCCGCCTCCGGCGTGTAGAACCAGTTGATCCAGGCGTAGGCCTGCTCCAGGTTCGCCGCCTTGGCCGGGATCGCGAAGCCCTCCATCCAGGCCAGCGCCCCTTCCTTCGGCGCCAGGAAGCGGATCGGCAGCCCCTCCTTGCGCAGGGCGACCGCGGACGAGTCCCAGGTCTGGCCGATGACGCAGCCGTTGGTGCGGAAGGCGCCCTGGGCCTCGTTCTCGTTCGACCAGAACTGGCCGATGGCCTTCTTGTTGGCGGCGGCGACCTGAAGGATCGCGTCGAAGTTGGCGCGCGCCTTCGCCTCGTCCTTGAACTGCTCGCGGATCGGGTGGGGCAGCTTGCCCTGGCCTTCCAGCCACAGGCCGATGCCGATCAGGCCGGAATGGCCGCGCACCGTCACCTTGCCGGCGTGCTCCGGCTTCCACAGGTCGCCGTAGCTGGCGGTGCCGTAGGTCAGCGGCGCCTTGGCCTGATCATAGGCGATGGCCTCGGTCCCCCAGTCGGCGGGGGCGAAGAAGCGCTTGCCGCCGACCACGCCGCCCATGGCGGCGGAGCCTTCGACCGCCGACTTCAGGCAGCCGTCCCACTTGACCTTCGACTCGTCCAGCGGCTGGACCAGCTCGAACTCCACATAGTTCGGCACGCGGTCCACCGTGGGGTGGATGATGTCGAAGCCGGCACCGCCGGTGGCCTTGAGCTGGTTCAGCAGCTCGTCGTTGGTGCCGTATTCGGTCAGGCTGGCCTTGATGCCGGTCTTCTTCTCGAAGTCGGCCAGCATGTCCGGGTTGATGTAGCCGGCCCAGGAGAAGATCTTGACGCTGCCCGACGCGGCGCGGCCCTCGCGCAGGATGAAGGGGCCGACCGAGGCGACACCCGCAACGGCGGCCGCACCCTGGAGCAGCAGGCGGCGGGTGAAGCCCTTGGCGGCGCGCTGCGTCTCGGCGCTGGAGCGCTGTTCCAGGCTGGTGGTTTCCGGAACCTTGGTCATGGCACCTGCTCTCCCCTTTTCTTATTGGCCCGAATTCATGCTGGCTGTGCCCATCGCGGGGCCGGCCGCGGAACCGGTCCTGCCGGACTCCGCCGCAGCGGCAACTGTGCCGCGATATCCGGGCGCCGTCCATGGCTCAAGCGGGAGTGGGCGCAAACTTCATCGACCTGTAACCGCCCGCTCAGCTCTCCAGCATGCGGCGGAGAAGCTCGACGTCCTCGGCAAAGGCAGGGTCGGTGGTGCGCAGTTCCTCAACCTTCTTCACCGCGTGCATCACGGTGGTGTGGTCGCGCCCGCCGAACTTGCGCCCGATCTCCGGCAGAGAGCGGGCGGTGAGCTGCTTGGCGAGGTACATGGCGACCTGCCGCGGGCGGGCCACGGCGCGGGCGCGGCGGGCCGAATGCATGTCGGCGACGCGGATGTTGAAATGCTCCGCCACCCGCTTCTGGATCTCGTCGATGGTGACGCGGCGGTCGTTGGCGCGCAGCAGGTCGTGCAGCACCTCCTGCGTCGATTCCAGCGAGATGGCCCGGCCGACCAGCTCGGCGTGCGCGACGATGCGGTTCAGCGCCCCTTCCAGCTCGCGCACGTTGGACGTGATCTTGTGGGCGAGGAACTCCAGCACCTTCAGCGGGATGGCCGCGTTCAGCGCATCCGCCTTTGCTTGCAGGATGCCCAGCCGCAGCTCGTAGGTGGTCGGGTGGATGTCCGCGACGAGGCCCCAGCCGAGGCGGGAGCGCAGCCGCTCTTCCATGCCTTCCAGGTCGGAAGGGCTCTTGTCGGCGGAGATGATGACCTGACGGTTCTGGTCCACCAGCGCGTTGAAGGTGTGGAAGAACTCCTCCTGGGTGCTGTCCTTGCCGCTGATGAACTGCACGTCGTCGATCATCAGCACGTCCACCGAGCGGAACTGCTGCTTGAAGGCCATGGTGTCCTTGAAGCGCAACGCCCGGATGAACTGGTACATGAACTTTTCCGCCGACAGGTAGATCACCTTGCGGTTCGGATCGTTCCGCCGGATCTGCCAGGCGATGGCGTGCATCAGGTGCGTCTTGCCGAGCCCGACCCCGCCGTAGAGGAACAGCGGGTTGAAGGTGACCGAGGTGGCGTCGGCGACGCGCCGGGCGGCGGCGTGGGCCAGCTCGTTCGGCTTGCCCACCACGAAATTCTCGAAGGTGAAGCGGGGGTCCAGCGGCGCGGAGATGTCGGTACGGTCCTCCAGCACCGAGGCGACCGCTGTGGGCGACTCGTCCGACGCGAAGGAGGGCGGCCCCGCCGAATAGGACGAGCCGATGTAGGAATTGGCACCGTAGGAAGCGGCCCCATAGGAAGCGGATTGGCCGAGCGCCGCGGCCCGCGGGGCGGGTGCCGGGGGAAGCGGGCCGCCGCCGGCGCCGTCCGCCGGAGCGGAGTCGCGCGACGGCTCGCCCGCGTCCCCATCCGACGTCAATTCCGGCATCAGCATGGACGGGGCGTTGGCCGAGGCGACCACGACGTCGATGGACAGGACGTCCGGATTCTCGCCGGCCCACAGGTTTCGGATGCGGTCGGCGTAGTGGGTCAGCACCCAGTCGCGCATGAAGCGGGTGGGCACGACGATGCGCACCTCCCCGCCGCGGATTCCGGCGAAGGAAAGCGGCTGCAGCCAGCTGCGGTAGGCGATCTCGCCCACCTCGTCCTTGAGGCGGCCCCGGATGCGGGCCCACTGCTGATCCAACGACGCGCCGACCGACATGCTTCCCCTACCCCTGTCTCTTATACACATCTGACGCTGCCGACGATTATACGC
>NZ_JAUQTX010000245.1:0-9749 GCF_059803775.1 Azospirillum sp. UFLA03-27
GTTATAGTCTCGTGGGCTCGGAGATGTGTATAAGAGACAGTAGCGGCGAGGGTCCGAAGTGATCGGGTTGACCGGGGTGAACAGCCCCTCCACCGGGTCGTAATCGTGCTGGCCGAAGGCGTATTCGGCGGCCCGCCCACGGGCGCACAGGCGCTCGGCCAGCCAGACCGCCATGCGGCGCGGCACCGGGCCGGTGAAGATGTCGAACATCGGCGCCGTCAGCACCGCAGCGTCGCACAGGGCCGGGTTGCGGAGCAGGGCCATCAGGGCGACCAGCCCGCCCATGCTGTGGGCGACCAGCAGCAGCGACCCGCGCTGCCGCGGCCTCACCAGCCGCTCCACCACCTCGTCAAGATCGCCGGCCAGCGTGTCGAAGCTGTCCAGGTGATGGATCTGAGGGTTGGGCAGGGGGCGGTCGGACAGGCCCTGGTTGCGCCAGTCGAAGGCGAAGACCTCGAAGCCGCGGGCAAGCAGCTCCCCCACCGTCTCGGCGTATTTCTCGATGAACTCCGCCCGGCCGGTCAGCAGCAGCGCGGTGCCGCGCGGCGGGGCTTTGGTGGCCGTCCAATGGGCGGTGCGCAGCCGCGTCCCGTCCCCCATCGTCACCCAGCCGAACCGTGGCTCCACACCCAGATCCGCCACGCTCACGGCCATTCCTGCGCTCTCCATCTTTGAGGGGATGATTGAACCATCATCGGACCGGGCGGGTCCAGCCCACGGCGGCGGTGCCGGTGATCCAGTGGAACCCCCGACCTCCCACGGATGTTGTCCAGGTCCAATGGGAGGTACATTCGAATGCACATGGCGCGTACACTGTCCATGGCGCTCTGCGCCTTGTCCCTGTCCTTGCCTCTGTCCCCCATGGCCGCCCAGGCCCAGCCCTCATCCAAATCACAAAGCCCCAAGGACGCGTCGGTGCCGCCGATCGCCGTGGAACGCACGGACGAGGGCGAACCGGTGATCGTCCATGAGGGCGAGGCGTCTTTCTATGGCGGTTCGTTCCACGGCAAGAAGACGGCCAGCGGCGAGCGTTTCGACCAGAACAAGCCGACCGCCGCCTCGCGCGAGCTGCCGCTGGGCAGCAAGGTCACCGTGACCAACCAGGACAACGGCAAGAGCGTCGACGTCATCGTCAACGACCGCGGCCCCTATGTGGACGGGCGGGTCATCGACCTGTCGAAGAAGGCCGCCAAACAGCTCGACATGATCGAGGACGGCGTGGCCCCGGTCCGCGTCGAGGCCAAGCCGTCCGAACAGCCGACCGAGTCCGTGAAGGAGAAGGTCGAGGCCAAGGCCGAGAAGGCCGACAAGACTCAGGTCGCCGAACAGCCCTCGTCTGACAAGAAAGGGATCGGCGCGGCCCGGTCCGGTTCGTCGCGCGCCGATCAGCAAAGCGGGTCGGGGTCCGACCGCTAAACTTTCTCTCGCGGCGGACGGGCGGTCCTGCGCGCGCGCTGGCCGCGGTCGAAGGCGGCCAGCAGCGCGCCCAGCCCGTCCGACGCCGCGTGGCGTGACCACAGGAAGGGGCGCAGCATGTTGCGGGTGCCGAAGCCGTGCACATGCACCGTGCGGCGCCCCAGCGCCTGCAACCCCTCCCGCGCCACGTCCAGCGGATCGGCAGCCCCCGGCAGGGCGTTCAGGGCGAAGCCGGCGCGCTTGCCGAAGGCGGTGCGGGTGGCGCCGGGGCACAGGACCAGCACATCCACCGGCTTGCGCTTCAGCTCCGTCGCCAGCGCCTCGCCATAGGCCAGGATGAAGCTCTTGCTGGCGCAGTAGGTCCCGAGGAACGGGATCGGCTGGAAGGCCGCCGTGCTCGACAGCAGGATCAACCCCGCCCGCCGCCCGTCGCGGGCCGCCCGCTCGATCATGCCGGGCAGCAGTGCGCGGGTCAGCACCGTGGTCGCCACCACGTTCAGCTCCACCGTCGTCCGCTCTGCCTCCGGGCTGTTGTCGAGCACCGGCCCGAAGGCGCCGGACCCGGCGTTGTTGATGAGCAGGTCGATCTCCAGCGTCTCCGCCTTCTGGATCAGGGCGTTCCGCCCCGCGTCGGTGGTCAGGTCGGTGGCCAGCACCTCCACCCGGCGTCCGGTGGCCTCCAGCTCCGTCTTTGCGGTGGTCAGGGCCTCGGCGTTGCGGGCGGCCAGCAGCAGGCCGGTGTCGGCGGACAGGGCACGGGCGAAGCCGGCGCCGATGCCGGAGGTGCCGCCGGTGACCAGCGCGAAGCGGTGGGGCATGGGTCGGATTCCGTCGCGGTTCGGGGGGATGAGAGGTGACGGTTGGCCGCGGCGGCGCGAAGTCAAGCCATCCGCCCCCGAGTCGCCCCGCATTCCGCGGTGCAGCAGGCCGAATTGTCAGTGTACATATTAACTGAAGCCGCTCCGGACTTTTACTGTCACGGAACTGAAATCGCCGGACCAGAGGAAATAGGCAGGACGCCGCGACTGCCTCCTCTTTCGAAAGAGGTTAGCGGTTTTTTCACTTTTTCAGGCGAGTCGTGTTGCCATCACGTGGTTGCAGTGCATATATCGCATTGCACCATACGTGTTGTCGCACCGCACGGTCGGCGCTTCTGGCCGGTGCTTGATGAAAAGGAACCGCGGTATGGATGATGTTCGCCAAGTCCTGAAGGACAACGAGGGCCACTGCATCGAGGATTTGACCGTCGGCATGACGGCGTCCTTCGCGAAGACGGTTACCGAGGCGGACATCGTGCTGTTCGCCGGCATCTCCGGCGACACCAACCCGGTCCACCTGAACCAGGAATACGCCAGCGGCACCATGTTCCAGGGCCGCATCGCCCACGGCATGCTGAGCGTCAGCTTCATTTCCGCCGTTCTCGGCACCAAGCTGCCCGGTCCGGGCGCCATCTACATGAGCCAGACCGTGCGCTTCAAGGCGCCGGTCCGCGCCGGCGATACGGTGACCGCCCGCGCCACCGTCACCGAGATCATCCCGGAGAAGCGCCGCGCCGTCGTCCGCACGGTCTGCACCGTCGGCGAGACGGTGGTGATCGAGGGCGAGGCCCTGCTGATGGTCCCGTCCCGCGGGTGATCCCGTCAAACCCTTAGGGCGGGCAAGCCTTCAACAAGCGAAATGACTTGCCGGTCGCCGGTGCGTAGACCACGCGCCGGCTCCGGTCTATATAAGACGCCCATGGCATGGCCCGCCCCGGCGGGCCGCCATCGTTTCCGGGGGCCGTCCGCGGCCCGCAGATCATCAGGGCGTGACGCATGCGATTGTTCCGACATACCGCCGACCTGCCGGAAGACGCCCGCGGGGCCGTCGTCGCCCTGGGCAACTTCGACGGGGTGCACCGTGGCCATCAGGCGGTGATCGCCACCGCTCAGCGGATCGCCCGCGATCTCGGCGCGCCCTCGGCGGTGATGACCTTCGAGCCGCACCCCCGCTCGGTCTTCCGCCCGGACGACGCCCCCTTCCGCCTGTCGCCCTTCCGCGTCAAGGCCCGCCACATCGAGGCGCTGGGGGTGGACCTGCTGTTCGTCTGCCATTTCGACGAGAGCTTCCTGCACAAGACCGCCGACGCCTTCATCCAGGAGGATCTGGTGGCCGGGCTGGGCGTGCGGCACGTCGTCTGCGGCTACGATTTCCTGTTCGGCCACGGCCGCGGCGGCGACCCCGCCCTGCTGCGGCAGGCCGGCGCGGCCCAAGGCTTCGGCGTGACCGAGGTCGGACCGGTGTCCGACGATGCGGACGGCGTCTATTCCTCCACCCGCGTGCGCGACGCGCTGGTCGCCGGCAATCCGCGCGAGGCCACCCGGCTGCTCGGCTCCCCCTGGGAGATCGAGGGGCGCGTGGAGCATGGCGACCACAAGGGCCGCACCATCGGCTTCCCCACCGCCAACGTCGAGCTGGCCGACTACCTCCGTCCCGCCTTCGGCGTCTACGCGGTGCGCACCGGGGTGGACCAGGGGGCGGGCACGGTCTGGCGCAACGGCGTCGCCAACCTGGGCCGCCGCCCGACCGTGGGCGGAACGGTGGAGCGGCTGGAGACCCACATCCTCGACTTCGACGGCGACCTCTACGGCCAGCATCTGCGCGTCCAGCTCATCGAGTTCCTGCGGCCGGAGCGCAAGTTCGGCAGCTTCAACGAGCTGAAGGACCAGATCGTCCAGGACGCCGCCGCCGCCCGCGCCGTGCTGGCCCGGGAACCGCGGTCGGAAGGCTGAGTGACGATGGACCGCGTGATCCTTCTGCTCTTCATCCTGAACCAGGGCGGCCCGACCACCATCGAGTTCCAGACGATGGAGCAGTGCAAGGCCGCCGAGCCCGCCATCGTCCAGGCCTACCGCGAGATGACCGGCAACCCGGTGCTGACCCGCTGCATCGCGCTGGCCCTGCCGGGAAAGTGACGGCGCAGGGCAAGCCCGCCCCATTGCGATTCGCACGCCGGGGGGCTACACACGGGGCAGTTTGAGCCTCCCTGGGAGCCGTTAGGCCATGACCACCGCCGCTTTGCCCGCCCCTGCCAATGGTGACCGGGCGACCATCGCCGCCACCGCCGCGAAGATCCTGCTGGAAATCAAGGCGCTGCATTTCAACGCCGAGACGCCCTTCATCTTCACCTCCGGCTGGGCGAGCCCGGTCTACACCGACTGCCGGCGCATCGTGTCCTTCCCGCGCGCCCGCAAGGCGCTGATGGACTTCGCCGTCCAGACCATCGAGCGCGAGATCGGCTACGAGAGCATCGACGCGGTGGCCGGCGGCGAGACGGCGGGCATTCCCTTCGCCGCCTGGATCGCCGAGCGGCTGGAACTGCCCATGCAGTATGTCCGCAAGAAGCCGAAGGGGTTCGGGCGCAACGCCCAGATCGAGGGCGTGCTGACCGAGGGGCAGCGGGTCATCCTGGTCGAGGACCTCGCCACCGACGGCAAGAGCAAGGAGAACTTCGTCACGGCGCTGCGCAACGGCGGCGCCACTGTGACCGACAGCTTCGTGATCTTCCATTACGGCATCTTCCCGCAATCGAAGACCAACATGGACCGCATCGGCGTCCGCCTGCACGAGCTGTGCACCTGGTGGGACGTGTTGAAGGTCGCCCGCGAGAACCAGTACTTCGACGAGAACACCCTGTCGGAAGTCGAAAAGTTCCTGAACGACCCGGTCGGCTGGTCCGCCGCCCACGGCGGCAAGGCCAGCTTCGACTGACGCCGCCCGGAGGCGCCGCGCCTTGACCGCACCGCCCACACCGCTAATATCCCGCGCGATGCTGCATCCGGCGTGGGTCATGGCGCGTATGGCGCGAATTACCAACCCGGCCTCCTGAGGGGGGCCGGGACCGCCTCGTTTGTGCGTGCGTCGGGGGCCTGACCGCTGCCGCCCGACAGTTCTGCTTCAGGTTCAGGAAATCCCCGACATGACCCGCGACTACAAGTCCACCGTCTTCCTGCCCCGCACCGACTTCCCCATGCGCGGCGGCCTGCCCACCAAGGAGCCGGAGCTGCTGAAGCGCTGGGAGGACATGGGCCTCTTCCAGCGGCTGCGCGAGACGGCGAAGGGCCGTGAGAAGTTCGTCCTGCACGATGGCCCGCCCTACGCCAACGGCAACATCCACATCGGCCACGCCGTCAACAAGGTGCTGAAGGACGTCATCGTCCGCTCGCGCCAGATGCAGGGCTTCGACTCCAACTACGTCCCCGGCTGGGACTGCCACGGCCTGCCCATCGAGTGGAAGATCGAGGAGAAGTACCGGGCCGAGGGCAAGGACAAGGACGAGGTTCCGCTCAACCAGTTCCGCGCCGAGTGCCGCCAGTTCGCCCAGAAGTGGGTGGACGTGCAGGCCGGCGAGTTCCGCCGCCTCGGCGTCGAGGGCAACTGGGCCGACCCGTACCTGACCATGACGCTGCCCGCCGAGGCGCAGATCGTCCGCGAGATCCACAAGTTCGCCATGAACGGCGGCCTCTACAAGGGCGCCAAGCCGGTCATGTGGTCGGTAGTCGAGAAGACCGCGCTGGCCGAGGCGGAGATCGAATACCACGACCACACCTCGACCACCGTCTTCGCGCGCTTCGCCATCTGGGGCTCGCCGGCGCCGGAGGTCGACGACGCCAACATCGTCATCTGGACGACCACCCCCTGGACCCTGCCGGGCAACCGCGCCATCGCCTTCGGCGAGGACATCGAATACGCGACCTACAAGGTGCTGGCGGTCGAGGAGGGCAGCCTCGCCGAGGTCGGCGAGCGGCTCGTCATCGCCACCGCGCTGGCCGAAAGCGTCTTCAAGGAAACCAAGATCGCCGACGCGCGGCTGCTGCACCGCTTCCCCGGCTCGCGTCTGGCCGGCGGCTACTGCCACCACCCGCTGACCCGCAGCGGCTACGACTTCAAGGTGCCGCTGCTGGCCGGCGACTTCGTGACGACCGACGCCGGCACCGGCTTCGTCCACATAGCACCCGGCCACGGCGAGGACGACTTCCACCTGGGTCAGGCCAACGGCATCGAGGTGCCGCAGACGGTCGGCGAGGACGGGCGCTACTACGACCACGTCCCGCTGTTCGCCGGCCTGCGCGTCTACACCGCCGAAGGCAAGCCGGGCGAGGCCAACGGCGCCGTGCTGAAGGCCTTCCAGGAGGTCGGGGCGCTGCTCGCCAAGGGCCGCGTCAAGCACAGCTACCCGCATTCCTGGCGCTCGAAGGCCCCGCTGATCTTCCGCACCACGCCGCAGTGGTTCATCTCCATGGAGACGAACGATCTGCGCAAGACGGCGCTGCAGGCGATCTCCGACACGACGTGGTTCCCCGCCCAGGGCGAGAACCGCATCCGCGCGATGATCGAGCAGCGCCCGGACTGGTGCATCAGCCGCCAGCGCGCCTGGGGCGTGCCGATCGCCCTGTTCGTCCGCAAGGACAACGGCGCGATCCTGCGCGACGCCGAGGTGTTCAACCGCATCGCCGACATCTTCGAGAAGGAAGGCTCCGACGCGTGGTTCGCCCGCCCGGCGCAGGACTTCCTCGGCAACGCCTACCGCGCCGACGACTACGAGCAGGTCAGGGACATCGTCGACGTGTGGTTCGAGTCCGGCTCGACCCACGCCTTCGTGCTGGAGCAGCGGCCGGAGCTGAAGTGGCCGGCCTCCCTCTATCTTGAGGGCTCCGACCAGCACCGCGGCTGGTTCCACTCCTCCCTGCTGGAAAGCTGCGGCACGCGCGGCCGGGCGCCCTACGACGCGGTGCTGACGCACGGCTTCACGCTCGACGAGCAGGGCCGCAAGATGTCCAAGTCGCTGGGCAATGTGGTCGCCCCGCAGGAGGTCTGCGACAAATACGGCGCCGATATCCTGCGCCTCTGGGTGGTCAGCACCGACTACACCGAGGACCAGCGCATCGGGCCGGAGATCATCAAGTATCAGGCCGACCACTACCGCCGCCTGCGCAACACGCTGCGCTACATCCTCGGCGCGCTGGCCGACTACACCCCGGCGGAGCGCATCGCCGTCGCCGAGATGCCGGAGCTGGAGCGCTGGGTCCTGCACCGCCTGTCGGAGCTGGATACGCTGATCCGCGCCAAGATCGAGGCCTACGACTTCCACGACCTGTCGGTGGCGATCCACAATTTCTGCGCCGTGGAGCTGTCGGCCTTCTACTTCGACGTCCGCAAGGACAGCCTCTACTGCGACGCGCCGGGCTCGGTCCGCCGCCGCTCGGTCCGCACGGTGATGGAGCATCTGCTCTCCACCCTGACCGCGTGGCTGGCCCCGATCCTCTGCTTCACCGCGGAGGAGGCGTGGCTGGCCCGGCCCGAGGGCCTGACCGGCACCGAGGGCTGGAGCGAGGAAAGCGTCCATCTGCGGGTCTTCCCGGCCATCCCGGCGGAGTGGCGCAACGACGATCTCGCCGCCAAGTGGGAGTCCATCCGCACTGTCCGCCGCACCGTCACCGGCGCGCTGGAGCTGGAGCGGGCCAACAAGAGGATCGGCTCGTCCCTGCAGGCGAATCCGACCGTCTTCGTGGACGCGGCGACCAAGGCGCTGCTCGACGGCGTGGACTTCGCCGAGATCTGCATCACCTCGCAGATCACCGTGGCGGAGGGCACGGCGCCTGAGGGCGCGTTCGTCCTGCCCGACGTGGCCGGCATCGCGGTGGTGCCCGGACTCGCCGAAGGGGGCAAGTGCGAGCGCTGCTGGAAGATCCTTCCGGAGGTCGGCACGAACGCCGCACACCCGACGCTGTGCCTCCGTTGCGCCGAAGCCGTGGACGCGGAACCGGCGTTCTGATTCGCGTTGCCGGAGCCTGCGCCTTATCCCCTCTCCCCTCTGGGGAGAGGGTTAGGGTGAGGGGGTTCCGCTTCCTCGACGCGTCCGGCAAACGCGCAACCCCCTCACCCCGACCCTCTCCCCAGAGGGGAGAGGGAGCAGGAGCACTTCATGAGCAGCCTCTCCACGTCCGGCAGCCGCAGCCACACGGTCTTCGGCCTGTCCGTCGCCGCGCTGGTGGTGGTCCTCGACCAGCTCACCAAATGGTGGATCCTCGACGTGGTCATGCAGCCCTACCCACGGGTCATCGAGGTCACGCCCTTCTTCAATCTCGTGCTGGCCTGGAACACCGGGGTCAGCTTCGGCACCTTCGGCAGCTCCCACGCCTGGATGCCCTACGTGCTGGCCGCGGTGGCCTTCGCCATCGTGGTGGCGCTGCTGCTGTGGCTGCGGCAGGCCGACCGGCGCTACCTTGCGCTGGCGCTGGGGATGGTGATCGGCGGGGCCATCGGAAACGTGATCGACCGGTTCCTGTACGGGGCTGTCGCCGATTTCCTCGATTTCCACATCGGGGGGTGGCATTTCTGGGCCTTCAACGTGGCAGACAGCGGAATCAGCGTCGGCGTGGCGCTTCTCGTGCTGGATGGGCTGTTCGCCGGCCGCGAAAAGTCGTAATAGTTCACGCGACGGAGCCGCTATAAGGGACGCGGCCCGACGACAAGCGGCCTGACGACTAGACGACGGGACTCGAACGTGACCATGCTTTCCTTCGCCTCCTCCATCGCGCGGCGCTCCACCCGTTCCCTGGGGCGGGGTCCGCTGCTGGGCTTGGCGCTCGTCGCGCTGGCGCTCACCGGATGCACCGACGTCCGCCGCTCCATCGGCCTCGACCGCACGAGCCCGGACGAGTTCACGGTCGTGTCCCGCGCGCCGCTGACCATGCCGCCGAGCCTCGCCCGCCTGCCGGAGCCGCGCCCCGGCGCGGCGCGCCCGCAGGACGCCACGTCGGCCGCGGTGGCCGCCGCCTCGGTCTTCGGCGGCTCCTCGCGCGCCACCGCCGCGGGCGGCCGGACGGCTGCCGGTACCGCCGGCGAGTCGGCCCTGATCGCCCAGGCCGGCGCCAAGAGCGGCATCGAGCCGGGCATCCGCAACAAGGTCGACCAGGAGACGACCCAGCTCGTCGTCGCCGACAAGAGCTGGATCGACTCCCTGCTGTTCTGGCAGACGCAGGAGCAGCCCTACGAGGTCGTCGATCCGAAGAAGGAAAACCAGCGCCTGCGCGAGGCCCAGGCCACTGGCAAGGCGCTGAACGACGGCACCGTCCCGACCATCGAACGCAAGCGCCGGGCGCCGCTGGAGGGCCTGTTCTAAGCCGATTTCGGGGACCCAATTCAGGGCATTGTTCCGGGCGCTTCGCCGCACCAGTATCTAGGGGGCGTTCCCAGACGGGGACGCCCCCTTTTGCATTCCCGTCCCCTTCGCTCCCAACGAGAGGCCCATGCTCCCCAACGGCCCCACCGCAGTCTCAAAAACACAACAC
>NZ_JAUQTX010000246.1:0-9620 GCF_059803775.1 Azospirillum sp. UFLA03-27
ACGGCATACGCGATAGCTGTTATAGTCTCGTGGGCTCGGAGATGTGTATAAGAGACAGCCGCTGTCCGACGGCCTCGCCGCCCAGGACCGCTACGCCCTGCGCGCGCTGGTGGCGCTGGTGCTGATCGCCGCGGGCGGCGCGACCTGGGGCGACTGGAAGCCGCGTCTTGTCGCCGCCATCACCCCGCATTTCGGCGGGACGGCGACGGCGACGGTCGCGACGCTCGACCTCTGGGTGACGCCGCCGGAATACACCGGCCTGCCGCCGGTCTTCCTGAAGTCGGCCAACCCCGCCCATACGCCGAGCCTTGCCGACCCCGTGCCGGTTCCCAAGGGCAGCCTCGTGCTGGCCCGCGTCACCGGCGGCAGCGGCACGCCGTCGCTGGAGGCCGGCAGCAAGACCACCGCTTTCGAGGCCGTGGACTCCGCGACCTTCCAGATCCAGCAGCCCATTGAGGACGGTGCCCGCATCGCCGTGACCCAGGGGTCCAACCTGCTGGGCGGCTGGAACGTGCGGATCATCCCGGACAACCCGCCGACCATCGCCTACGCCAGCCCCCCGACCAAGGGGGAGCGCGGCGCGCTGCGGCTGGACTACACCGCGCAGGACGACTACGGGCTGGCCGAGGCCAAGGCCGTCGTCCGGCTGGACCTGCCGGAGGGCGAGGCCCCGGCGCTCGACCGCAGCCCGCTGGAGCTGCCGCTGGCCCTACCCGGCGTCCGCCCGCGCGAGGCGCGCAACGCCGCCTTCCACGACCTGACCGCCCATCCCTGGGCCGGGCTGAACGTCACCATCCGCCTGACCGCGCTCGACGGCGCCGGCCAGACCGGCAGCACGGAGGACGTGGCGATGGTCCTGCCGGAGCGCGTCTTCAACCACCCGGTCGCCCGCGCCATCGTGGAGGAGCGCAAAAAGCTGACCCTGCGGCCCCAGCAGCTCCGCATCGAAGTGGCCCGCGCGCTGGCGGAAATCTCGTCCAGACCCAGCCAGTTCGGCGGCGATCTGGTGGCCTTCCTGGCGATGCGCACCGCGGTGAACCGCCTGCTGCTCGACGAGGAGGGGGCATCGGTCCCAGCCGTCCAGCAGCTTCTGTGGGAAACCGCGCTGCGCATCGAGGACGGCGGGCTGTCGCTGGCCGAACGCGACCTGCGCGACGCCGAGAGCCGTCTCGCCGAGGCGCTGGAGCGCGGCGCCGACGACCAGGAGCTGAAGAAGCTGATGGACGAGCTTCAGGCGGCGCTCGACAAGTTCCTCGACGCCATGGAGCAGCAGATGCGCGAGGCGCTGGAGCGTGGCGAGCAAATTCCCATGGTGCCGCCGGAAATGGCCGACCAGATGATGGACCGCCAGGACCTTCAGCGGATGATGGAGCAGATGCGGCAGATGGCCGAGACCGGCGCCCGCGACGCCGCCCGGCAGATGCTGTCCCAGCTTCAGCAGATGATGGAGAACATGCGCAACGGCGCCATGGCCCAGATGCAGCAGCAGGGCCAGAACGAGGCGGCACAGATGATGCGCGAGCTTCAGGAGCTGACGCAGCGGCAGCAGCAGTTGCTCGACCAGACCTTCCGCCAGTCGCAGGAGCAGATGGGCCGGCAGGACGGGCAGCAGGGCCAGCAGCAGGGGCCGCGCAACCGCCAGGGCCGTCCGCAGCAGGGGCAGCAAGGCCAACAGGGTCAGTCCGGCAGCCCGCTGATGCAGCAGCAGGCCGAGCAGCAGGAGGCGCTGCGCCGCCAGCTCGGCGAACTGATGCGCCGCATGGGCGAGCAGCAGGGCGGCGAAATCCCGCGCCCGCTCGGCCGCGCCGAACGGGCGATGCGCGACGCGGGGCAAGCGCTCCAGCAGGGGCAGCCCGGCTCCGCCGTTCCGCCGCAGACCCAGGCGATGGACGAGCTTCAGCAGGGCATGCAGGCGATGGCCGAGCAGATGATGCAGCAGATGATGGGCCAGCAGGGTCCGGCGATGAGCGGGCAGCAGCCCGGACAGGCGCAGCAGCGCCAGGGCCAGGGCCGCAACCGCGACCCGCTGGGCCGCCGCCCCTCCGGCTTCGGCAACTACAACAACGAGGACGTGAAGATCCCCGAGGAGGCCGAACTCCAGCGCGCCCGTGAAATCCTCGACGAACTGCGCCGCCGCTCCGGGCAGTATGGCCGTCCGCAGATGGAGCGCGAGTACATCGACCGGCTGCTGAAGCAGTTCTGACCGGGCGCTGAAGCAGTTTTAAGGCCGGGGGACCGGGCGGCTTTACCGGAGGGCGGCGCTGGTGCAGTATCCGCCGCGCAAGGCGCCGCCGCTTGCCCTTCCGGCACGGACGCCCCCGGACACAACGAACGTTTCCTCATGGTCGCGGTCCTTTCGAACCACGGGTCGGGCGGGCTTGCCCCGCAGCGCCCGGAACTGACGCTTGGCAGCAAGTTCCGCATGATCAACTGGGGGCTGGTTCTCCTGGTCTGCATCATCACGTCGGTCGGGGTGGCTCTGCTCTATTCGGCCGCCGGCGGCAACTGGAAGCCCTGGGCACAGCCGCAGCTGGTGCGCGCCGTCCCCGGCCTCGTCCTGATGCTGATGATCGCGCTGATCGACGTGCGGCATCTGATGAAGTCGGCTTACGCCATCTTCCTGATCGTGCTCTGCCTGCTGGTCGCGGTGGAGCTGATGGGGCGCATCGGCATGGGCGCCCAGCGCTGGATCGACCTGGGATTCTTCCAGCTCCAGCCGTCCGAGCTGATGAAGCCGGCCCTGGCCCTGGCCCTGGCCCGGTATTTCCACGGCATCTCGCTGGACCAGATCGGCCGCCCGCTGCTGCTGATCCCGCCCCTGCTGCTGGTCTTCATCCCGGTGGCGCTGGTGCTGATGCAGCCGAACCTGGGCACCTCGCTGCTGCTGATCATGGGCAGCGGCGCCGTCTTCTTCGCGGCGGGCGTGAGGATCTGGAAGTTCCTGGTGGTCATCGGCGGTGGCCTCTCGGCCATCCCCATCGCCTGGGAATTCCTGCACGATTACCAAAAGCAGCGCGTTTACACCTTCCTCGACCCGGAAACCGACCCGCTCGGCGCCGGCTACAACATCCTCCAATCGAAGATCGCGCTGGGATCGGGGGGGCTGTTCGGCAAGGGTTTCATGTCCGGTTCGCAGAGCCAGCTGATGTTCCTGCCGGAGAAGCACACCGACTTCATCTTCGTGGTGCTGGCGGAGGAGTTCGGGATGGTCGGCGCGCTGATCCTGCTGGCGCTGTACCTGATGCTGTTCATCTACGGCGTGGTCATCGCGCTGAGCTGCCGCAGCCAGTTCGCCCGTCTGGTGGCGGTCGGCATGACCGCGCAGTTCTTCCTCTACGTGATGGTCAACGTGTCGATGGTCACCGGCCTGATCCCGGTGGTGGGCATTCCGCTGCCGCTGGTGTCCTACGGCGGGTCGGCGATGATGACGCTGATGATTGGCGTGGGGCTTCTGCTCAGCATGTCGGTCCACCGCGAGGTCCGCATCCCGAAGAGCGGCGTCACCGAGCTGTGATACCGCTCTTCGGGGCGCATCGTCAGCCCTCCGAGACCTCGCCGTTCTCCTGGATCATCACCTTGTCGATGCGCCGGCCGTCCATGTCGACGACCTCGAAGCGCAGGCCGTTCCAGTGGAAATGCTCCGCGGCGGTGGGCACATGGCCCAGCCGGTCGAGCATGAAACCGGCGATGGTGTGGTAATCGCCCTCGCCCTTCAGACCCCTGACGCCAACCAGCGACTCGACCTCCTCCACCGGGGTCATGCCGTCCACCAGCCAGGAACCGTCCTCGCGCTGGACCGCGAATCCGTCGCCTTCCTGCCCCTGTTCGGGCATCTCGCCGGCGATGGCCTCCATGATGTCGGTGACGGTGGCGATGCCCTCGACGCTGCCATACTCGTCCACCACCACGGCCATGTGGATGCTGGCCTGCTTGAACAGCTCCAGCAGCCGCAGGACGGGGGTGCCGTCATGGACGATCAGCGGCTCCACCATGGCCTCGCGCAGGTCGAAGCTGCGGCCCTGGAGCGCCTGGTTGAGCAGCGCCTTGCTGGACACGATGCCCTGCACCTCGTCCACATCGCCGCGGCAGACCAGGAAGCGGGAATAGCCGCTGGCCTGGATCTCCTTGGCGATGGCGTCGGGCGGGTCGTCGAGGTCGATCCACACGAGGTCCGGGCGCGGGGTCATGATCGACCGCGCTGTGCGATCGGACAGGCGGAACACGCCCTCGATCATCTGCCGCTCGGCAGGTTCGAAGACGCCGGTCTGCGTGCCCTCCTTGATGAGGCTCTTGACCTCCTCCTCGGTGACGGTCTGCTCGCGCGCGGTGGGCAGGCGCAGCAGCTTCATCAAACCCTCGGTCGAGACGCCGAGCAGCCAGACCAGCGGCATGGCGACCCGCGACAGGACGCTCATCGGGCCGGCCACGCCGGCGGCGATGCGCTCCGCGTTCACCAGGGCCATGCGCTTGGGCACCAGTTCGCCGACGATCAGCGACAGGTAGGTGATCGCGGCGACCACCAGCGCGAAGCCGACCTGCTGCCCGTAAGGGGCGATCCAGGAGACGTTGGCGTCCAGGACCGTGCCCAGCCGGTCGGCCAGGGTCGCGCCGCCGTAGGCGCCGGCGATGATGCCGATGAGCGTGATGCCGACCTGCACGGTGGAGAGGAAGTTGCCGGGGTCCTCCGACAGTTTCAGCGCGGCGCGGGCGCCCTTGCTGCGTGTTTCCTCGGCCATCTGCTGAAGCCGCGCGCGTCGCGACGACACCAGCGCCATTTCCGACATCGCGAAAAAGGCGTTCAGCAGGATCAGCAAAATGATGACCAGTACTTCCCAAATCATGGCGTCGAGCCCGCGGGCGCTCCCTTTTATGAAGACAGTTTGTCGAAGATCAGCATGCCGGCCTGCCCGAAACCGAACAGGATGGCGGCGACGATGACGATGGCGATCAGCCCGGCGACGAGGCCGGCGACGACGAAGGCCCCATCCTTCTCGATCAGCCCCAGCGCGATCAGCGCGATGGCGAAGGCCGGCGGCTGGTTGCCGAAGACGATGGGAAGGGCCAGGATTCCGGCGAGAATCATCACCGCCACGCCGAGCAGCCGTTCCGCCGTCGGAGCGGTCATCGCCGGCAGGCGCGGGCGCAGATGCCGCTCCAGCCGGTCGACATGCGGCTTCGCCTTCGCGATCACCCGCAAAAAGGCGTCCCGGTCCAGCGTAAGGGCGGCCAGCCGGCGCGGCAGCCAGGGGCGGTCGCGTCCGGCGGCGATCTGGGCGCCGATCAGCAGCATCGGCAGGCCCGTCGCCGTGGACAGACCCGGCACCGGCAGGATGTTCGGAATGGACAGGATCAGAAGCAGGGCGCCGAAGGCGCGGTCGCCCAGAATGCCCACGAGGTCACCAAGCGCGATCCGCGCGCCGTGGTCGTGGTTCAGGAAATCGTCCAGCACCGCCGAAGCGGGGTTCACCGGCGGGAAACCGGTGGTCGCGGCATCGCCGCGGTCGACGCCCTCCGGAGCCTGACGGTCCGAGGACGTGTCGGGAGGTCGGCCGTCGCTCACGGCGCTCCCCACGGAGGCCGCCCGAAACGGCGGAAGGGTAAACCCATGGACCTTTCGCGTCGCAACATCGTACCGGCTCCTTTTACAGCATCGCCGGTCGGTGCGCCAGCCCATCTGTGGAATGTGCCGTTTCTCAAGGGGATGATGCCACCAACGGCAGCTCGACGGTGAAGGTCGAGCCGCGTCCCGGCGCCGAATCGGCGGTGATGCGCCCGCCGTGCCCCTCGACGATGGACCGGCAGATGTAGAGGCCGAGGCCGACCGTTCCCTCCCCCTCCGTGCCCAGCCGGCCGGTGCGGGCGAAGGGCTGGAAGAGCTGAGCCAGCTCCGCCGGCGGAATGCCGCGGCCGTCGTCGGACACACGCAGGCGCGCCCAGCCGCCGCCCTCCCCCGGGGCCTCGCTCAGAGCCACACGGACGCTCCCACCGCGGTCGGAGTATTTGATGGCGTTCGACAGGAGGTTGTTGAGAAGCTGGTCCAGCTTGGCCGGGTCGATGTCGGCCATGGGCATGGGCGGTTCGGGCACGGACAGCTCGATGGTTATGGACTTGCCTTCGGCCAACACGCGGTTCATCGAGACGTTCCGCCGGACCAGCGTCATCAGATCGGACGGCCGCCGCGTCAACCGCATCCGCCCCGCCTGGAGCGCCGCCAGGGACAGCGCGTCCTCCACCATGTGGCGCATGGACAGGCTGGATTCGCGGATGCGCTCCAGGCAGGCACGCTCCGCCGCCTCCAAGCGCCCGTCCAGCCTCTGCTCCAGCAGCTCCGCGAAGCCGACGACGACCTGGAGCGGCGTGCGCAGATCGTGGGCCAGCATGCCCATCAGCCGGTTCTTCTGCTCGTTGCTGGCGGCCAGCTCGGCGTTGGCCTTGGCGAGCGCCCGCTGGGCGTTGGCCAGCTCGTTGTTGAGAAGGGTCATTTCGCCGAACAGCGCGTCCAGGGAGGGAACCTCCGGCCCCGGCACCACCTCCCGAAGCGGAGCGAGCCGTTGGGCCAGCCGCGGATTCAGCGTCTCCAATTCCTCCATCACGGCGGACAGCCCGCCGGGCGCCCGCGCCACGGCCAGCACCAACCCTTCCGCGTCGCTGAGCCCGCTGACATGGAATCCCCCCATGGGGTCGAGCCGGCTGGACAGGGGCTGGTCGATCACCCGGCCGGATTTCCGCAGGCCGCTGAACAGGTCCAGCGCGCCGGCCACCGCGTCCGGGCCGAACAGAATCGGGAAAGGCGTGCCGGGCTTTCCGGTCAATCCCGGCAAACCGGCGCCCAGCCGGTGCAGGGCGCGCAGCCGTCCATCGTGGTCGCAGGTCAGGACCAGCCCGTCCATGCCCTCTCCCTCAAGCCGCATGGGTCACGGAACACGCATCACCCCACACCGACGGCGCGGTTCGGAGCCGCCGGGCCGATCAGCCGCTCCGCGATGGCGACCGCCTCCTCCGCGCCGGGGGCGAAGGCGTCGGCACCGACCGTCCTCCACAGGTCCGGAACGAGGTTGAAGGGATAACCGCCGACCAGCACATGCGGCTGCTCTCCGGATTCGGCGCGCACCGCGGCGATGAGGGCCGCGACCCGCCCGACATGGGCGGTGATGGTGGCCGACACCGCCAGGACGCGGGCGCCCCGCTCCCGCACCGACCGGACGACGCTGTCCACGGGCGCGTTGGCGCCGAGATAATGGCTGTCCCACCCGGCCATCTCGAAGAAGTCGGCGACCATGCGGATGCCGATCTCGTGCTGCTCCCCGCTGACACAGGTGGCGACCATGGACAGGCCGCGCCGCTCGGCGGCGAAGATCACCGGATAGAGCTGGCCCATGATCGTCTGTGTGGCGGCGGTGGCGAAATGCTCGTGCGCCACGGTGATCGCGCGCGTCTGCCACAGGCGTCCGATCTCGCGCAGAACCGGCTGGAACACATTCAGGTAAAGCTCGGGCACCGTCGCCCCGCCGGCCGCCGAGTCCGTCACCAGCAGCGCCGCCCGGCGCCGGTCACCGGACAACAGCGCATCCAGATAGGCGTGGGCGAGCGCGCCGAGCGGCGCGTCCGACCGGACGAAGGGCGGCACCTCCCGCGGCAGGGCGGGCAAAGCGGCCAGCCCTTCCCCCACGCAGGCGCGCACGCGCGTCGCCGTGGCGGGATCGATCCGGGCGGCCACCACGTCGCGGAGGATTTCCAGGCTTTCGCCCAGTTCCTCGTCGGGGATGCCGATCCCGGCGAAGAGGACCTTGACCCAGGCCACATACTCGCGGAACAGCGCCGGGCTGTCGGCGGCCACGGCCTCCGCAAGATAGAGAAGGTGAAAACCGACATCCTCGACGCACCGTTCCCGCCCGTCCTCGCCGTAACGGGCGTAGAGCGCGGGCCAGCGCTCGAACTGGATCGCCACGACGGCGCGCGCCAATTCGGCGCGGCGGTCCGCAATGGGGTTGGAGGCGATCCGTATCGGGTCCTGGGAAGGCCGGACGGTCTCCGGCATGGCGCGGCGTCTCCGGTCGAGGGGGCGTTCGGATGAAAGGTGCTCCCTCGCACCCGTTCCTGCAACGCCTGACTGCGCCGACCGGTCCAGATTTCGGCAACCGCATCCTATGGTTGTTAATCTTCTGTTCGACGGTTTTGCTAACGGCCTTTCTGAAGAACAAAGGTCAGCCGCTTCACGAGGTCGGCCTTCGACACCGGCTTCACCAGATAGCCGGAAATGCCGTAAGCGATGGCCCGCTTGACCGTGTCGGCCTCGCGATGCGCCGTCAGCACGATCACCGGAAGGTCGGCGAGCGGGTTGCCCGTGGCCGTGCGCAGGGCGTGCAGCAGGTCCAGCCCGCTCATCCGCGGCATTTCCAGATCGCAGATGGCGAGGTCCACCTCCTCCGCATGGTCGCGCAGGATGCCCAGCGCAGCCATGCCGTCCGATGCCTCCCACACATGGCGAACCTTCAGATCCTGAAGCAGGCGGCTCATCAGCCGGCGGGTGAAGTCGTCGTCTTCGATCAGCAGGACACGCAGGTCGTTGATGCTGCGGCTCGGCAGCCCATCCTTCGCATTGTCAGTCAGCATCGGCGCGGCCACCCATATCCGTGTCGTTGCATTGGGCGAATGCAGAAGCACGTTACATCGTCGGACCATGCCGGAAAAGCCGGTAAATGATGCTGATTTTGTAATTTCTTCAACCGCAGGGACAGGAAGGCGACGGGTTGTTGCGGCCGATGGCGGCGATGCGCCGGGGTCCGTTGTCCGCGGGGTCGGCGATCTGCTAAACCCACACCGATTGACGGCCGGGTCCGGCTCCTGAAAGCGGCACCGCGCCCGGCCCGTGGTTCTGGAACAGCGCGATCCATGCAACTCGACCTTCTCAAGCGACCGGACGGACGCACGGCCATCCTGATGCCGTCCGGCTTCGTCCTTGATCTGCTGACGCCGGACGCCACGGGCATGCCGATCGAGGACATCGCCCAGTGCCTGTCGTCCCAACCGCGTTGGGGCGGCGCGGCGCGGCCCTGGTATTCGGTCGCCGAGCATTCGGTGATGGTCTCGCGTCTGGTGCCGCCGCCCCTGGCCTACTCGGCCCTGATGCACGACTGCGAGGAGTTCCTTGGCGACTGGCCGTCGCCGGTGAAGGTCATGCTGGACCGCGACTATGTCAAACAGCGGCTTCACCCGGTCAAGGACGCGCTGCGCCGCTGGTTCGGCTTCGATGACGAGGCGCCGGCCATCAAGCAGGCCGACCTCGTCTGCATGGCGACGGAGCTGCGCGACCTTCTTCCCCCGGCTTGGTTGGATTGGGGGCATCTGCCGGCCGCCCACCCGGACAGGATCGTTCCGGTCGGCCCCGACCAAGCTTATGCCCTCTTTCTGAGCCGGTACGAGGAGTTGAAGCACCTCGCCAAGCCCGTGAAGGCAAAAGCCGCAAAGGCCGCGCGGAGCAAGAGCAAGCCGGAAGCGCGGTAAGGTTTCTATCCCAGCGTCGCGATCCGCCCGGTGTGGTTGCCCAGCGCCTGCAGCGCCGTGGCGACGATGTGACGGGCGGCGAGGCCGGCCTCCTCATACTGCTTGGCCGGGCTGTC
>NZ_JAUQTX010000247.1:0-9545 GCF_059803775.1 Azospirillum sp. UFLA03-27
GCGTATAATCGTCGGCAGCGTCAGATGTGTATAAGAGACAGGTCGGGTTGGAGGAGCCGGGGAAGAAGCTCTTGTCGGCGTCGACCACCAGCGTGCCGTTCCACCACAGGCCGGACTGGCCCTTGACCACGTCCTTGCCGTCCAAGGCCCCCTTGTCATAGGTGACGTTGCTGTCGGTGGGCATGACCGACTTGCCGTTGATGGTGATCTTGTTGACCAGCAGGTTGCGGTCCTGGCCGTTCACCGTGGCGTCGTTGTCGTACTGGATCTGGACCTTGTGCGCCTGATCCGCCGTGGCGTTGATCGAGAAGGCGTAGTCCTTGGCCGAGGTGCCGGCCATGCCCTCGCCGACCTTCTTGCCGTCGATCAGCAGGTTGAAATGCGCGTTGACGCCGCCCGCGGCGTTGCCTTGCAGGTTCAGGATGACCTGGGTGTTGCCGGCGGGGGCCGGCGGCGTCGGGACCGGGAAATAGTCCTTGGTCAGGGCGAAATCGAGCGAACCGTCCCACCACATGCCTTCCTGGCCGGGAATCACGTCCTTCCCGTCGGAGGCGCCGCGGTCGTAGCTGACCAGCGAGCTGGTGGAGGCGACGGGCTTGCCGTTCACTTCCAGCGACTTGACGAGCAGGTTGCGGTCCTGCCCGTTCACATAGCCGTCGTTGAAGTAGACGATCTGAAGCTTGTGCGCCTGATCCGGTGCGACCTGGGCCTTGAAGGTGTACCGGCCGTCGCTGGTCGAGCTGACCGTCGCCTGGCCGAGGTTGACACCATCCAGGAGCAGCCGGAACTGCGGCCAGATCCCGCCGGCAGCCTGCCCCGAGGCGTTGACGACGAAGGTCGTGTCGACGAGACCCGTGGTGGTCGTTGCCATTGGAAGTAACCTCTCTCCATTTTCGGTGGAGCAAAGGTGAGGCCCAATTGGTTAACGAGATATTTCGGATTTTAGGGAAATGCTGCTCAAAAGCCACGGCGAGCTGTGAAAAGAATGAGGCGCGAAAAACCGCCTTTGCTGCGGTTTCCGCGCCACAGTGGGGCCTTGCGGCCACGGGGAGGCAAAAGTGTAAAGTCTTGTTACAGAAAGATTTCCGGAATCCGCTGCCTCAGCCCTCATGACTTTTGTGAGCCACCATGAAGACCTCCGGGCGGAACAGGTAGAGCTGGCCGAGCTTCCCGAGCTTGCGCCGCAGGGTTAACGGCATCGCCCCCATGACGGATTCCACGGCCTTCACGTAGGCGAGGTATCCGCGCCCGGACCCATGGATGTGCATGCGCCGGCGGACCGCCATCGGGGCGATGTAGACGGCCTCCATCCGGGTGAAGCCGGCCTCGCGCAGCGCGCGCTCCGTCTCGCTCCAGGTGTATTCGCGCAGGTGCATGCAGATCGGCTCGTCCAGCCCGAAGACCTCCGACAGGTCCATCGGCCCGGCGTGCTTGTGCGGCATGCTGAGCACGTAGCGGCCGCCCGGCTTGAGGATGGCGTGCACGTTGGACAGGTGCACGGACACGTCCTCGGGGTGGAGATGCTCGATGACGTGGGTGGAGACGACGGCGTCGTAATGGGCGCGCGGCTCGAATTCGGCGAGGTTGACGCCGTCGCAGCAGCGCCACGTCACGTTGGAGCGCTCGTCGGTCCAGCGCTCGCCGCGCTCGCGGGTGATTTCGGTGGCGACGCAGCGGTGGCCGTGGCGGGCCAGATAGCTGAGCAGCCGGCCTTTGCCCGACCCGACCTCGTAGACGTCCCGCGCGCCCTTGAGCAGCGTCAGGAAATGGCGGAAGTCCAGCTCGTCGTTCTGCGCCGCCGTGTCCACCGCGTCGTTCAGCCAGGGGCATTCGCTGTAGAGGGTGGTGTAGTTCCGCTCGAACACCGTCCAGCGCTCTTCGCGGCGGGAATCGAGCAGCTCGCGGGCGAGCTGGCGTTCCAGGTCCCAATGCTGGCGGACCATGGTTTCGCTGAGGGGGTAGTTCGGGGCCAGACCGAACTTCCGCTTGTAGCGGGCGACCAGCTCATCCGACGTCAACGTGTCCACAGATCACCTCGTTGGGAGAAACGCCGCTGTTCCGATAATCTAAGGGCGCTGTCGGAAATCCTTACAGGCGCGGACGGCGGAGCGGGCCGCGCGATCGGGCGGGGTAGCGGGGCCGGAAGGGGTACCGCGCCGCTTCCCGGCCGGAGTCACCCCGACCGGTTACGCCCGCGCAGCGCCTGCACCGACGCCTCGTACAGCGGCAGCGGGCGCGACGCCGCGTCGTAGGGGGAGGGGTGGGGCTTCAGCTCCGGCATCTCCCGCGCGATGTAGTTCAGGTCGGAGCGCAGGTGCCACCAGCACAGCTCGGCCAGCCGCGCGTTCCCGGCGATGTCGCCCAGATACTGTCCGGCCAGGAAGGCCATGGCGCGGTCCTTCTCCGCCCGTGACCAGGAGCGCGGCAGGTGCTTCTCGTTCACGTCGAACTCGGTGACGTGGATGGGCAGGCCCAGCCGGTCCATGGCCCGCAGGAAGCCCTTCATGCCCTCGCGGTCGTAGGGCTTGCCGGCCATCAGGTGGCTTTGCAGCCCGACGCCGTCGATCGGCACGCCGCGCTTGACCGCGTCGGTCAGCCAAGTCTGGAAATAGGCGCGCTTGCGCTGCTGCCAGCCCTCGTCGATCTCGATCCCGAACTCGTTGATGACCAGCTTGGCGGAGGGGAATTCCTTGCGGATGTGGTGGAAGAAGGGGTCGAGCCATTCCGGCCCCTTGGCGCCGCCCGCCACCACCCACCACATGCCCTTGCGGAAGCCGTAGCGGTCCTGCTCCTGGGGGTGGCTGCGCTCGGTCTCCCAGAAGAAAGCCTCGTTCATCACGTCGATGCGGTAGAAGCTGTCGCCGTAGCGCTGCTTGACCGCCGCGACCATGGCGGTGAAGCGCGGCCAGTAATTGTCCTCGGACAGCGTGCCGTCGGCCGAGAAATAGGCGCTCTCCCCGATGCCCAGCGCGCGCTGGCGGCTCGCCGGCAGCGTCATGTAGTCGGGCATGCCCATGTGCTGCCACAGGGCGCAGTGCCAGTTGGGCTTGGCGCCGATGCGGCGGGCCAGTTCCACCCCGGCGTCGAAGCGGCCCCAGTCGAAATTGCCCTCCTGCGGCTGGAAGACGGCCCATTTGCCGCCGTTCTCGGGCGTCACCACGTCGCATTCCCGCGCCATCAGCGTGTCGAGCATGGGGTCTTCCGGCTCGATCAGATGGTCGCGGGCGGCGCCGTGGAGGATGCCGGCGGCCCGGCAGGCGTCTCGCAGGGTGGGGTGGGGCACCGCGGCCGACGCTGCCTCGGCGACGGACGGGCCGGCGGCGGCCTTGCAGCTTGCCAGCACCGCGGCGGCTGCGGCGGCGCGCAGCGCGTCCCGGCGCGTGAAGGAGAGGGTTTTCGGCGAGGTGGCTTTTGGCGAGGTCTGGGCCATGGGCGTCGGGCCTCGTGTGGTTTGATGAGAAATGGAAATTCCCTCTCCCCCGCTCACGCGCAAACGGAGTTTGCGCTGACACGACAGGCGGACCTTTGGTCCGCCGAAAGCGGGGAGAGGGTTAGGGTGAGGGGGCGCCCGTCAGGGCGTCCACGCACTGCAATGAGCCAGCGTGGTCGGCCTGCGGCCGCCCCCTCATCCCATACCCTTCTCCCCGGAGGGGAGAAGGGCTTTGGCGTCGCTTACGGCGCGGCGCGCAGGGTCTGGTCGCCGTAGTATTTCCGCGTGGCGACGTAGCTGTTGTACGGACCCTGGTAGCCCTTGCTGGCGGCCTTCTTCAGGTTCACGTCGGTCATCACGCAGACGAACTTGCTGTGGTCGATCGGCCCCAGGTCGGCCACCGCGTCCAGATCGCTCGCCGTGGTGTGGCCCCAGCGGGTGACGAAGAGAACCTTGGAGGCGGCGCCGCAGACGATGCGGGCATCCGACACGGCCAGCGCCGGGGCGGTGTCGAACACCACCAGATCGAAGCTGGGCGACAGGCCGGCCATCAGCTGCACCAGGCTGTCGACGTTGAAGCGGTCCAGCGTCATCGGGTTCAGCTTGCCCGCCGGAACCATGGCGAAGGGCACGTCGTCGGAGGTGTGGACGATCTCGTCCAGCGTGGCATCACCGGCGATCCAGTCCGACAGGCCCTTCTTGGTGGACAGGTCGAACAGCCCTTCCATGCGGGAGCGGCGGAAGTCGGTGTCCACCACCACCACCCGGCGGCCGGCCTGGCTGGCGACCTGGGCGACGGCGAGCGTCAGCGAGGTCTTGCCGTCCTGCGGGCGGGCCGAGGTCACCGCCAGCGCACCGACCGGACCGAGATCCGACAGATGGTTGCGGAACAGGGCGCGCAGGGATTCGCTGAACAGCGAGAAGGGGTGGCGCTGGAAGATCTTGTAGAGCCGGCCCTTGGCCCCGCGGTCGCTGTGGTGCGGCACGATGTGGACGGTGCCGACGCCCAGGATGCGGCGCACGGCGTCCGGGGTGTGGATGCGGCGCTGGAGAAGCTCCAGACCGAAGACGCTGAAGATGGCCAGCGCGAGGGCGGCGACGAAGCCGGCCAGCAGCAGGAGGACGCGGAAGGGACCCGACGGCTCGTGCGGCACCTGCGGCGCGGAGACCAGCTTGACGGCGGCCGGGAAGGCGCGGCTGTCCTTCTGGGCCTCGACCTCTTCGAGACGGCCCAGCAGGCTGTCGAGAAGCTGGCGCTTGGCGGTCGCCTCGGACTCCAGGGTGCGCAGCGGGATGGCCTGCTCCTGCATGGTGGCGTAGCTGCCCTCCATGCGGGTGATCATGGAGCGAAGCGCGGTCTCCTGCTCGACCGCGACCTGGGCGGCTTCGCGGACGCCGTTGATCTCGCGGCGGATTTCCTGCTGGAGCGAGGAGTTGGCCTCGTTCAGGCGGCCCTGGAGTTCAACGATGCGCGGGTGCTTCGGCCCATACTGGCGGGAAAGCTGGGCCATTTCCGTGGAGATGGCGGCGACCGTGGCGCGGAGCTGGGCGACGACCGGGGAGGCGATGCTGCCGCCGATGGCGTTCCAGTTGCCAGCCTTCAGGTTGCGCTCCAGCGTGTCGGCCTGGGCGACCGAGCGGGCGCGGATGGCCGACGCCTCGCTCAGGCGCAGGCGGGTCTGCTCAAGCTCGTTCTGGGCCATCAGGCCGGTGCCGCCCTTCAGCAGGCCGCCCTTGACGCGGGCCTCCTCGACCTTGGAGTCGGCCTCGGCAACCTCGCGGCGCAGCAGGACGATGCGGTCCTGCAGCCAGGAGATCGCGCTGGTCGACAGGTCGCGGTCCATCTGCTGACGGGTTTCCATGTACCGGCGGACGATGCCGTCCACCACGTCGCGGCTCAGCTGCGGCTCCTTGGAAGTGAAGCGCACCTGGATCACGCGCGACCGGCCGACGATGGCGACGTCGAGCTTGCGGTGGATGCGCGCGATGATCTGATCGTTGCCCAGCGCCGCGTGCGCCTCGCGCGCCCGGATGTCCTGCGCCACCTCGTCACCATGGCTCAGCAGCCAGGCGACCGGGGCCGGCGGGGCGCCGTCCCAGAAGCGCGAGGCGAGGTCACGGCCGTAGGCCACCGCGCGCTCGACGAGCGGGAGCGTCTCGTCCTCCTGCGCCGGCGGGTTGAATTCAGGATGCTGGGCGAGCTGGAGATCGTTGACCACCTGGTTCAGCACCTGGGGCGACTTCAGGATCTCGATCTCGCTCAGGATGGCGGCGTCCTCGGTGGGAATCGCGCCCACCACCTGCTCGACCTCGCGGACGACGCGGACCTGCCGGTTGTCGACCAGCAGAAGGGCTTCGGAGGTGTACTGGTCCTTGAGCGTGGAGACGCCCAGGGCCGACAGACCGGTCAGCACCACCACGATGGCCGCGATCAGCCACTTGTGGCTGCCCAGCACGCGCAGGATGAAGCGGAAGTCGGGACCCATGGACGGGGTCTGGGATTCGAACTCGCTGCGCCGGGACGGGCCGGGGGCGGCGGGCCATGCCGGAACCGGAGCCGGCGGACCGCCGTGATGGCCGCCATGATTGACTTGGGGCAGATTTTCCACGTCTCAAAGCTCCTTATGCATGGGCGCTGGTGCTGGGGCGCTGGACGAACGCATGGCGGCACGGCGCATAAGCATGACGGTGTGGGCGAAGCCGAAAGCGCCGACGCAATAGCGGCGAAACAGACGGCGGGGCTCCTGGACCAGCCGGAACGCCCATTCCAGCCCGATGCGCTGGACGGCGGCGGGGGCCCGGGTGAAGCGCCCGGCGAGGAAATCGATGATGGCGCCGCCGTTGACGATCAGCACCTTATGATCCAGCGCGCGCTTGAGTTGCACCGCGACCTCCTCCTGGCGGGGCATGCCCATGGCCAGGATGATGACGTCGGGCTCAATCTCCCGCGCACGGGCGATGTAATGCTCCACGGAATGGAACCCGTGCTGGGCATCGACATAGTCGTGCGGGGTCCGCTCCTTCAGCCGCTCGATCCCCTCGTCCAGCCAGGGCGCCGCGGTGCCGTAGACGGCGACCCGACGGGGCGACAGGTGGCGGAGGAGAAGCGGGATGAAATCGGTGCCGTTCATGTTCAGCCCGACCGGCTGGTCGAGCCACGGCAGGGCGGTCTCCAGCGCCACCCCGTCCCGCAACAGGACATCGGAGGCGCGGAAGGCCGACCACGCGGCGGAGGACCCCGCGCAGAGGTTCACGCCGTGAGCGTTGAGGAACGACAGGATGGTCGGTCGCTCGACGGCTGACAATGTCTTTATCAATGCATGGCGCTCGTCCTCGCAAGAAATACACCGTATTCTCTCGATCAGTGCCAGGACGTCACGAGGGGTCGGCATGCACATCTCCTAACCAAATCTGCGAAGCGACGACGGTTACGTTGTCTCTGCAACGATGATGCCCGACGGTTTGCGGTGCAGTAAGACGATATTGCTTGCTAACACTTTCGATTGGTGGCAGCCGGTGAAACCGTTACCGGGTACCCCTTTCGACACGACCGCCGGACAACAGGGAATGATGTGGCTGGCACCGCCCCTTTTTCGCAGCGGTGGGATGGGAGAGGGGAAAGTTCAGGCGAATTAGCCCGGCCACGCCGGTAGAACCCCTGAATCGGCTTGCCCTATCCTATGGCTCCGACCATATAGGTACGCCCGTGGGGTGCCGGTGTGCAGAATAGGGGGTGGGCGTCCGCCCCGCGGCACGGCACTGTTCGAGGTCCGGCAAAGCCCCCTCAAGACCGCCAGCCCCAACCAGTTCCTTGAATCCCCAGGCCGATCTCTCCGGGGGCGGCGACGGAAGAAGACCAGTCCATGAGCAACGACGAAACCACCCCCCGCCAACCGGGCACCGCCCCAGGGACTGCTGACGAATTCGACCGCCGCGACGCGTTGCGCGCCATCGCCGCGGTGGTGCGCGGCGACGGGATCGAGGTGGACGCCGACAGCACCCCGGCCCGCTGGTCGGTCGCCGTCGTCCACGAGGTGGTCGTTCCCGGAACCGACCGGAAGCTGAAGCTGCGTTTCCGCGTGGCGCTCGGCCCGCTGCCCGACATCGAGGCGGAGCTGTGGGGGCTGATGACCGCGGAGGAGGGCTTCGGCCGTCCCCAGGCGAAGACGCTGGGCAAGCGGGTCAAGGCGGCCTGCCTGTCCTCCGCCGCCATCGAGAAGGCGCGCGGGCGGGTGGACGGCTGGTTCGCTTCCATGGCGCAGCGCGCCAACGGCTTCGGCGAGGCGTGGCGGCCCAAGGGCTTCGCCGACGAGCTGGGCCGGGTGATCGGCTTCGGCGGCCGTATCCCGCGCCTGCAAACCCTGCTGGACGCGCTGGAGGAGGCCTTCTCCACCGCCGCCGCCCGCGCCGGTCTGAAGGTCCGGCGGGAGCGGCTGGAGAACGCCTCCGGCCTCGGCGTCTATCTCGACAGCTTCGCCACGGCCCGTGCCATGGTGCGCAAGCTGCGGCTGTTCGTCGGCCCGACCAACTCCGGCAAGACCCACGCCGCCATGGACCGGCTGGCCGAGGCGCAGAGCGGCTGCTACCTCGCCCCGCTGCGCCTGCTGGCGCTGGAGGGGCAGGAGGCGCTGGAGACGCGCGGTCGGGCCTGCAGCCTGGTGACCGGCGAGGAGCGCGACGTGCGGCCCGGCGCCTCCTTCACCTCCTCGACCATCGAGATGGTCAACACGTCCAAGGTCTGGGGCGCCTGCGTCATCGACGAGATCCAGATGATCGGCGATCCCGACCGCGGCTGGGCCTGGACCCAGGCGGTGGCCGGCGTGGCCGCCCCGGAAATCCTGATGACCGGCTCCGCCGACGCCATCCCCTACGTGCAGCGCCTCGCCACCGCGCTGGGGGAGGAACTGGAGGTCGTGGAGTTCACCCGCAAGTCGCCGCTGCGCGTGCAGGAGGAGCGGGTGGCGCTGGAGAATGTCCGCCGCGGCGACGCGGTGATCGCCTTCTCGCGCAAGGACGTGATGGGGCTGCGGCGCGAGCTTCTGGCCCGCGACCACACGGTGGCGGTGATCTACGGCGCGCTGTCGCCGGAAGTGCGGCGGGCCGAGGCGCGGCGCTTCCGCGACGGCACGGCGGACGTGCTGGTGGCGACCGACGCCATCGGCATGGGGCTGAACCTGCCGGTCGCCCGCGTCGTCCTGTCGACCACCCGCAAGTACGACGGGCGGGAGGAGCGCGATCTGAACTCCTCCGAAATCCGCCAGATCGGCGGGCGGGCGGGACGCTTCGGCATGCACGAGGAAGGCCGCGTCGCGGTGCTGGAGGGGGAGAACATCAACCCGGTGCGCCGGGCGCTGACCACTCCGCCGGTCCCGCCCGAGGACCCGCGCGCCTGGATCAGCCCCAACCTGACCCATGTCGAGGCCATCGCGCGGGAGCTGGACACCGACAGCCTCGCCAAGGTGCTGCGCACGGCGGGGCAGGAACTGCTGCGCGCCAACCAGACCTTCCGCATGACCGACCTGGAGCAGCGCATCCAGGCCGCCACGGCGGTGGACCGGGCGAAGCTGCCGCTGGCGGAGCGCGACATGCTGGCGCGCTGCCCCATCGACGTGCGCGACCAGAACAACCTGCGCCTTCTGGCGCTGTGGGCGACGAACCAAGGCAAGGGCGTTCCCAATTCCGCCCCCGACGCCGCCGAGCGCTTCCACCACCGCGTCGGCACCGACGTGGAACTGGAGAAGGCCGAGCGCGCGGTGAAGGAGCTGACTGCCTACGCGTGGCTGGCCTACCGCTTTCCCGACGCCTATCCGGACATGGACCTGTGCCAGGAGCGCCGGGCCATGCTGAACGCCTTCATCGAGCGCACGCTGGCCGAACGCTCGCTGGCCCGCGCCTGCCCGGTCTGCGGCACGCGGCTGAAGGCGAACCACCGTTTCCGTGTCTGCGACAACTGCTACGCCGGGCGGGTGGAAGAGCGGCAGGGCGAGCGGCGCGGGCGCCGTCCGGACGGAGCGCGCGGCCCTCAGCCGCCGGCAAAGAGCGGTGCGGAGAGCTGTCTCTTATACACATCTCCGAGCCCACGAGACTATAACAGCTATCGGGTTTGCCGGCTTCG
>NZ_JAUQTX010000248.1:0-9428 GCF_059803775.1 Azospirillum sp. UFLA03-27
GTTATAGTCTCGTGGGCTCGGAGATGTGTATAAGAGACAGACCCTCCCCCGCTTCGCAGGGGATCATTCTCCCTCCCCTGCGAAGCGGGGGAGGGCCGGGGTGGGGGCAACGCCCTTCTCGAAAAATTGCCTTCCGACACATCACAGGAACCGCGATGCACCGCGCATTCTGCTGGCTGCTGGCCGCGTTTCTGGCGCTGGCCGCACCCGCCGCTTTTGCCGCCGATCTGGCCCCGCTGGTTCGTGGCCTGGGCGCCGGCAACTACGCCGAGACCGAAAAGGCCCTCGCCGGGCTGGCCGAAACCGGCGATCCCGCCGTTGTGCCGGCGATCGAGGCCCTACAGGCCGGCGACCTGCACGTCCGCAAGGCGGACGGCGCCGTGGTCGTCGCCAAACGCGCCGGCGGCGGTTACGCACTGACCGATCCGCTAACCGGCGCCGCGTTGGGTGAGGCGGACCGCAACGCGGTCGAGAAGATCCGCATCAACAACGCTTTGCGTCGCACGATCAGCGCGACGCTCGGCGCGCTCACCCTGATGAGCCCCGACGCCGGCACGCGGCGGCAGGCCGCCGAGGCGGTGTTCAAGAGCCGCGACGCCAACGCGCTGGACGCGCTGAACGCGGCGCTGGCCAAGGAAACCGACGAGCGCGTCCGCCGCGCGATGACCCAGGCGCGGGCCTCCGTCCTGCTGGCCGGGGACGCGCCCGACGCCGACAAGATCGCCGCCGTCGCGGTGCTTCAGGAGCGCGGCGACCAGGACGCGCGGGCCCTGCTGAACGGCGCTGCCAACACCGGAAGCGACGCGGTGAAGGACGCCGCGACGAAGGCCATCGCGTCGGTCGAGCAGCGGCTCGCTCTGTGGGGCGCCGCCCAGAACCTGTGGTACGGCCTGTCGCTTGGCTCGGTGCTGCTGCTGGCGGCGATCGGGTTGGCCGTCACCTTCGGCGTCATGGGCGTCATCAACATGGCGCATGGCGAGATGGTGATGATCGGCGCCTATGCCACCTTCCTGGTGCAGGAGGCCTTCCGCCAGTGGGCGCCGGGCCTGTTCGATTTCTCCATCCTGGTGGCGCTGCCCGTCGCCTTCCTGGTCTCCGGCGCGGTCGGCGTCGCCATCGAGCGCAGCGTGATCCGCTGGCTCTACGGGCGCCCGCTGGAAACGCTGCTGGCGACCTGGGGCCTGTCGCTGGCGCTTCAGCAGGCGGTGCGCTCCATCTTCGGGCCGACGAACCGCGAGGTCGGCGCCCCGTCCTGGATGTCCGGCGCCTTCGAGCTGGGCGGGCTGACCATCACCTACGGGCGGCTGTGGATCGTCGTCTTCGCCTTCCTCGTCTTCGGCGCGCTGCTGGTGGCGCTGCGCAAGACCTGGTTCGGGCTGAGCATCCGCGCCGTCACCCAAAACCGCAGCATGGCCAACGCCATGGGCATCCGCACCGCGCGGGTGGACGCGCTGACCTTCGGGCTCGGCTCCGGCATCGCCGGGCTGGCCGGCGTGGCGCTGAGCCAGATCGACAACGTCAGCCCCAACCTGGGCCAGGGCTACATCATCGACAGCTTCATGGTCGTGGTGTTCGGCGGTGTCGGCAACCTGTGGGGCACGCTGGTCGGCGCGCTGGCGCTCGGCGGCGTCAACAAGTTCCTGGAGCCCTACGCGGGCGCGGTGCTGGGCAAGATCCTGGTGCTGATCTTCATCATCCTGTTCATCCAACGGCGTCCGCGCGGCCTGTTCGCGCTGAAGGGCCGGGCGGTGGAGGCCTGATCCGATGCTGACCCGTTTCTTCCTGATGGGCCTGGACAAGAAGGCCGGCGTGCTGCTGACCGTCCTGGCGGTGCTGGCCGTGGCGGTGCCGTTCATGGCGCTGGGCACGACTCCGGACTCGCCCTGGCACCTGTCCACCCACACGGTGGCGCTGCTCGGCAAGTATCTGTGCTTCGCCCTGCTGGCGCTGTCGCTCGACCTCGTCTGGGGCTTCGTCGGCATCCTGTCGCTGGGCCACGCCGCCTTCTTCACGCTCGGCGGCTACGCCATGGGCATGTATCTGATGCGGCAGATCGGCTCGCGCGGGGTCTACGGCAACGCCGACCTGCCGGATTTCATGGTCTTCCTGAACTGGACGGAGCTGCCCTGGTACTGGCACGGCTTCGACCAGTTCTGGTTCGCCGCGATCATGGTGATGCTGGTGCCGGGCCTGCTCGCCTTCGCCTTCGGCTGGTTCGCCTTCCGCTCGCGCGTCACCGGCGTCTATCTGTCGATCATCACGCAGGCGATGACCTTCGCGCTGATGCTGGCCTTCTTCCGCAACGACATGGGGCTCGGCGGCAACAACGGCCTGACCGACTTCAAGGAGATCCTGGGTTTCGACGTCCAGGCCGCCTCGACCCGCGTCGGGCTGTTCGTGGCGACGGTGGTGGCGCTGGCGGCCGGCTACATCCTGGCGTCGGCCGTGGTGGCGTCCAAGCTGGGCAAGGTGCTGATCGCCGTGCGCGACGCCGAGAGCCGGGTGCGCTTCCTGGGCTACGAGACCGATCGCTACAAGCTGTTCGCCTGGACGCTGTCGGCCTGTATGGCCGGCGTTGCGGGCGCGCTCTACGTGCCGCAGGTGGGCATCATCAACCCGTCGGAATTCTCCCCCGCCAGCAGCATCGAGGCGGTGATCTGGGTCGCCGTCGGCGGGCGCGGCACGCTGGCCGGGCCGGTGCTGGGCGCGGTGCTGGTGAATTTCGGAAAGAGCTACTTCACGGCGGCGCTGCCGGAGTTGTGGCTGTTCGCGCTGGGCGGCCTGTTCGTGCTGGTCACGCTGTTCCTGCCCAAGGGCATCCTGGGTCTGGCGGCGCAGCTCCGCGACCGGCTGCCGGCGCGCGCCACGGTCACCGCCAAGCCGGCGGACCAGAAGGGAGTCTGAGAGAGATGAGCACCGAGGACACCCTGCTGTATCTGGACGGCGTGTCGGTCAGCTTCGATGGGTTCCGGGCGCTGAACAGCCTGTCGCTGGTCATCGAGCCGGGCGAGATGCGGGCGATCATCGGTCCGAACGGCGCCGGCAAGACGACCATGATGGACGTCATCACCGGCAAGACCCGGCCCGATACCGGCACCATCCTGTTCGAGGGCCGCACCGACCTGACCAGCCTGCGCGAGCCGGCCATCGCCAACCTGGGCATCGGCCGCAAGTTCCAGCGCCCCACCGTGTTCGAGATGCACACGGTCTGGGACAATCTGGAACTGTCGCTCAAGGCGCCGCGCCGCCCGCTGAAGACGCTGACCTATTCGGCCACACGGGAAGACCGGGCGCGGATCGAGGAGATCCTTGACATCACCCGCCTGTCGCCGCGGCGCGACCGCCCGGCGGGCAGCCTGTCGCACGGCGAGAAGCAGTGGCTGGAGATCGGCATGCTGCTGGCGCAGGACCCGAAACTGCTGCTGGTCGACGAGCCGGTGGCCGGCATGACCGACGCGGAGACGGAACAGACCGCCCATCTGCTGAAGGACATCGCCGGCAAGCATTCGGTGATCGTCGTGGAGCATGACATGGTCTTCGTCCGTGAACTGGGCGTGAAGGTCACGGTCCTGCACGAGGGTTCGGTGCTGGCCGAAGGCTCGCTCGACACGGTGAGCGCCAACAAGCAGGTCATCGACGTCTATCTGGGTCGGTGACCGAACCACATTCCCCTCACCCCTTTGGGGAGAGGGTCGGGGTGAGGGGGCGCCTGAAGGGCGGAAACGCAGCCTCATTGCAGAGCGTTTCCGGCCTGCGGCCGCCCCCTCATCCTAACCTTCTCCCCGGAGGGGAGAAGGGATTCAGGAGAAAGCAAGCATGCTCGACGTACGGTCTGTCGATCTCCATTACGGCGCGGCGCAGGCGCTGCGCGGCGTGTCGCTGACGGCGGAGGTGGGGAAGGTCACCTGCCTGCTGGGGCGCAACGGCGTCGGCAAATCCTCGCTGCTGCGCGCCATCGTCGGGTTGAAGCCGGTGACCGGCGGAACCATCGTCTGGGACGACGGCGACATCACCAAGCTCGCCCCGTCGGAGCGGGCGCGGCGTGGCATCGCCTATGTCCCGCAGGGGCGCGAGATCTTCCCGCTGCTGACGGTGCGGGAAAACCTGCTGACTGGCTATGCGCCGCTGAAGCGCGCCGACCGCTCCATCCCCGACGAGGTGTTCGAGCTGTTCCCGGTGCTGAAGTCCATGCTGGACCGCCGCGGCGGCGACCTGTCGGGCGGTCAGCAGCAGCAGCTCGCCATCGGGCGGGCACTGGTGACGCGGCCCCGGCTGCTGGTGCTGGACGAGCCGACCGAGGGCATCCAGCCCTCCATCATCAAGGACATCGGGCGGGCCATCGCCTACCTGCGCGACAAGGGCACCATGGCGATCCTGCTGGTCGAGCAGTATTTCGAGTTCGCCCGCGATCTGGCCGACGACTGGGCGGTGATGGAACGCGGCGAGGTCATGCTGGCGGGCAGCCGCGACGGGCTGGAGGAGAGCGAGGTCCGGCGGTATCTCACTGTCTGACTCGCCTGCGTCCGGGGGGATCCTCGCGAAGGCGGAGCCGCGGTCCCGCCATCCTGTGCTTCCCGTGGCGGGAACCGGGAACGCCGCCTTCGCGAGGATGGCACCCCTGCGCTTTGTGGAGCTTGGCGCGGAACCGCGATGCGCTACCATCGGTGCCAGTCATTCACACCGAAGGCAGTTCCGAATGTCGAGCGTCCTGTCAGCCGACCCCGTTCTCCAGCAGGTTGACCGCAGTTTCGAAGACTCCCTTGGCCGCCTCTGCGACCTGCTGCGCATCCCCAGCGTCAGCACCGACCCGGCCTACAAGAGCGACGTGCGCCGCGCCGCGGACTGGCTGGTGCGCGAACTGAGCGGGCTGGGCTTCGACGCCTCCGTGCGCGAGACGGCCGGCCATCCCGCGGTCGTCGCCCACCATCCGGGTCCGGGCGGCGCGGATGTGCCGCACATCCTCTATTACGGCCATTACGACGTGCAGCCGGCGGAGCCGCTGGAGCTGTGGAACAGCCCGCCCTTCGAGCCGGCCATCGTCGAGGCCGAGCATGGCCGCCGCATCGTCGCCCGCGGCGCGGTGGACGACAAGGGTCAGGTGATGACCTTCATCGAGGCGTTCCGCGCCTGGCATGCCGTGCACGGCACGCTGCCCATTCGCGTGACTGTCCTGCTGGAGGGCGAGGAGGAGACCGGCAGCCCGAACCTGCTGCCCTTCCTGAAGGCCAACGCGGAGGAGCTGAAGGCCGACGTCTGCGTCATCACCGACACCAACGCCTGGAACATCGACACGCCGGCCATCACCACCCGGCTGAGGGGCCTGCTCTACGTCGAGGCGACGCTGCATGGGCCGAGCCACGACCTGCATTCCGGCATGTTCGGCGGGGCGGTGCTGAACCCGATCAACGCGCTGACCCGCATCCTGGGCCAGATCCACGACGAGGACGGTCGCGTCCGCTTCCCCGGCTTCTACGACGACGTGGCCGAGCCGACGGACGAGGAAAAGGGGATGTGGCGCGACCTCGGCTTCGACGAGGGGGCATTCCTGGCCGGCGTCGGGCTGAAGACCCCGGTGGGCGAGGCCGGGCGCAGCGCGCTGGAGCGATTGTGGTCGCGCCCGACCTGCGACATCAACGGCATCTGGGGCGGCTACACCGGCGAGGGGTCCAAGACGGTCATCGCGTCCAAGGCGTCGACCAAGCTGTCCTGCCGCCTCGTGCCCGCTCAGGACCCGGAAAAGATCCTGTCCGGCATCCGCAGCTTCCTGGAGGAGCGCACACCGGCCGACGGGCGCTGGGAGATCAAGGTGTTCGGTCGTTCGCCGGGGGTCCAGGTGCCGACCGACAGCCCCTATCTGCGCGCCGCCATGGCGGGGCTGGGCGACGTCTTCGCCAACAGGCCGGCGCTGGTCGGCAGCGGCGGCTCGATCCCGGTCGGAGGCTACATCCGGCAGGCGCTGGGCTTCGATTCGATCTTCGTCGGCTTCGGGCTGGAGGATGACCGTATCCATTCGCCCAACGAGAAGTTCGAGGTGAAGTGCCTGCACAACGGCATCCGCTCGCATGCGGCCATGCTGGCGCGCTTCGCCGCTCTCTGATCCGTCCCGGACCGCAAGTTTTCGTGGTTCAGCCCGCGGCTGCGCATAATGCGGCCGCGGGCTTTTTTTGCGCCTTCGGCCTTCGCTGGAGTTCTGTGATTCTCTCGCGAAACAAACGTTTCTCAAGTGAGAAACTTTATAAAACCATCAATGCAATAAATAAAAAGAAAAAAAGTTTTTAGCGTTCGTAACGCTTTAATAGCTAGTTTACTTATGATGTGATATAAACAGTGAGGCGAGTGCAGTACCGGTTGGCATCGGCACGCGGCGTAGAATGTCAAAAGGTCCTATCGCCTAGATTAAAAGGAATCATGAACCCGTTGTCGACGTCAAGCGTGTGAGCTTTCCGCTCCTGCTTTGGGGAAACTCTTGCATAATCTGCAATCCTGTCGGTATCGCGTGTGTCGTAGTCGGAGAATCCCTTAGAAACGCGTTGCAGACAATGAAAAATTCAAGTTCTTCACAAGGTGGCGCGCTGGTTTGCTCGGGAATTCGTGGAGGGAATGTCGCATGTCTGTTCTATCGAACGTCACGATAAAAGCGAAGATCGTGTCTTCGTTTTCCATACTCGTCATGTTCATCATCGCATTGGGTCTTTTCAGCATAGACCGCATTTCGACGGTGAATGACGCGGGGAAGGACATCCGCGATAACTGGTTGCCGAGCGTCGGCGAGATTGCCCGGATGACCGATTATTTCGAGTTCTACCGGATTCTGGAGTCCGCGCACATTCTATCCACCGAGCCTGCCCAGCAGGCCGAGGAGGAGAAGACCATGGCGGCGACCCTGGAGAACTTCCAGGACGCGGTTCGCAAATATGAATCCATGCTGACCCCCGGCTACGAGACCGAAACGTTCCAGAAGCTCATGGGCCATTGGGAGCGTTACCAGGAACTGAGCCAGCGAAAATTGCTTCCGTTGTCCCGGGACAATCGCAACAACGAGGCGACCGCACTCTACAAAGGCGAATCGCGCGCCGAGTTCCGCAAGGCCCAGGCGCTCATGCGTGAACTGTCCGAATTCAACATCCGCAACGGTCGGATCGCCGCCGACCGGGGCGAGGCGACCTACGGGTCGAGCAAGACCCTGCTCATCGTCGCGATCTCCGTCGTGACCCTCCTCGGCGCCATGATGGGGCTGCTGATCATCGCCGGCGTCTCCAAGCCGATCCAGCAGCTCACCGGGGTGATGAACCGGCTGGCGGGACGTGAGCTGACGGTCGCCGTGGACGGCGCGCAGCGCAAGGACGAGTTGGGCGCCATGGCCCGCGCGGTGCAAGTCTTCAAGGACGGCCTGATCGAGGCGGACCGGCTGGCCGCCGCCCAGGCGGCGGAACAGGCGACCAAGCAGCGCCGGTCGGAAGCCGTGGAGCGGCTGGTGAACCGCTTCGGGGACTCCTCCTCGGCCTCCCTTCGCACGGTGGCCGCCGCAGCCTCGGAGCTGGACGCCACCGCCCACAGCATGACCTCCATGGCCGAGCGGACAAACATCCAGGCGACCACCGTCCAGGCGGCGGCGGAGCAGACCAGCGCCAACGTCCAGACCGTCGCCTCGGCCACCGAGGAGATGGCCAGCTCCATCCGCGAGATCGCGACGCAGGTGTCGCGCTCCTCGCAGATCGCCGGACAGGCGGTGGAGCAGGCGACCCGCACCAACGAGACGGTGCGCGGTCTGGTCGAGGCCGCGCAGAAGATCGGCGAGGTGGTCAGTCTCATCACCAACATCGCCAGCCAGACCAACCTGCTGGCGCTCAACGCCACCATCGAGGCGGCCCGCGCGGGCGAGGCCGGCAAGGGCTTCGCCGTCGTCGCCGGCGAGGTGAAGCATCTGGCCTCCCAGACTGCCAAGGCCACCGATGAGATCGCCGCCCAGATCGCTGCCATCCAGGGCGCGACCGACGGCGCGGTGCGCGACATCTCGGCCATCGGCGGCATCATCGGCCAGATCAACGACATCTCCACCGCCATCGCCGCGGCCATCGAGGAGCAGGGCGCCGCGACCAACGAGATCTCCCGCAACGTCCAGGAGGCCGCAGCGGGCACCCATCAGGTTTCGGGCAGCATCACAGAGGTCACGATGGCTGCGGGCGAAACGGGTGCCGCGGCCGGTCAGGTGATGAGCGCATCGGGCGAACTGGCCCGCCAGTCGGAAACGCTGCGCAAGGAGATCGAGAGCTTCCTGGCGGAGATCAAAGCCGCCTGAACGTCCGGGGGGTGGGCAGGATCGACATGCGAAAACGGCGGGCGTCCCTGGGGGCGCCCGCCGTCCTTTTTTGCTTGGCTTGCCGCTCAGTGCGGCTTCAGCGCCTCGACCACCTGCATGTGGCCCTGCAGCGCGCCGAGGGTGAGGGCGGAGTTGCCGGCGGTGTCCATGCGGAATGGGTTGGCGCCGCGCTCCACCAGCATCCGGGCTACGCGGTCGTGGCCGTTGTTGGCGGCGTACATCAGGGCCGACCAGCCGTGGCTGGCCACCCGGTCCACCGACACGCCACGGTCGACCAGGATCCTCACCACCCCTTCATGGCCTCGGGCGGCAGCGGCCATCAGGGCGGTCTTGCCGTCATCGTTGGTGGCGTCGAGTTCGGCGCCGGCGGCGGCCAGCGCGTGGATCACCGCCTCGTGCCCGCCCCAGGCGGCGTACATCACCGCGGTGGCGCCGTCGGCGGTGCGCAGCTCCGTCTTGGCCCGGCGGTCGATCAGCAGTCGCACCGCGTCGGTCAGCCCCTGCTCGGAGGCCAGCATCAGCAAGGTCTTGCCGTTGTCCACCCGCTTGTTGGGATCGGCGCCGCCGTCCAGCGCGCGCTTCAGCTCGTCGGTGCGGTGCATCAGGGCGATGGCGCCGTCACGGCTGTCCAGTCCGGGCCGGACCTCCGCGTTGGCCGGGGGCGCCGACGGGGTGCCGGACGCGGCGGCAGCTCCTACGGAGGCGGTGGTGGCGGGAAGCACGCGCCCTTCACCGGCCGCCTTGATGCGGTCGCGCAGGTCGCCGGTGTTGGGGGCGACGATCAGGGCGCGCTCGTAGAAGCGCCGCGCCTCGTCCCAATTGCCGTCGCGCTCCGCCAGCGAGGCCCAGCGGCGGTAGGTCTCCTCCATGGTCGTCAGAAGCTCCTGGATCTCCGGCGTCGCCGGAGCGATCTCACGCAGGCGCGACACCGTCTCGTAGGCGTTGTTGTTCGGCGGGGTGGTCAGGAGCTTGGCGGCGATCTGCCGGCGGGCCTGATCGACCAGGGTGCGGACGCGTGGGTTCAGGCCATTGTCGCTGGCCGAGAAGGGCGTGGACGCCGTGGGGGGCTGTCTCTTATACACATCTGACGCTGCCGACGATTATACGC